>JBLHHU010000085.1:0-12637 GCA_047615735.1 Kiritimatiellia bacterium
GTTTCGATCCGGAAACAACACCGGATCGAGGGTGGGTCCGGTTCTGGCCGACGCATTCACCTGTTGGGTCGCCACGGGGCTGGCACTTTGGTGCACGCTTTGATGAGAAGGGGCGGATGGCCGGCAGCATCCGCGGCCCAATTCTACCTGCGCTGCATGAACAGCCGCCGTGGGATCTTGTGAATTGCTTTTCCTCAACACACGAGGAGTTATTAATCCCCGGCGTGCAGCAGTTGAACGATGTGCTTGGCGCTGCACCCAGTGTCCTGGCCGTGATGCCCTACGCCTACAGCGCCGCCTCGCTATCTTTAATCGGAAAGGACACACGGGTTGTTCTCGATGTGGTTTCGGACCATCTGGATGAAGAGGCACTCATGTTCATGAGTCTGACGACGCGTGATTACTGGGGTAAGCTTATGGATTTTGATATTCCCGCACTACTTCTGGGGGTGAAACTTACTCAGGAAATGCATTCTGAAGCATTGGTGAACGATGTTTTAGATTCGCTCAATGCGCGGCATGGGTGGGGGCTTATTCGCCGCGTGGCTTCTGTCGCTGACGAGACACCCGTCATTCGTATCGACAGTGGCACGCAACCCGCTTTTACACGCGGATTGAAAGGTTTGGCACCTTGCTACGCTGTTCTCGACGGGTGGCTTGTTTTCAGTACAAGCCAAACGGGTTTGGAGACCTTGGTGACACGATACAATCATGTCGTGCCTGGGCAGGCCCCAATGCGCTGGTCCGAAGAGGTCAAGCAGGTGCCTGGCGACGTTCTTGTTTGGGCTGATCTGGATTCGACAGCATCGACGACGCGTAAAATGATCGGCATCTACGATTTATGGGTACGCTGGCAAAATAAACCACGCGACTCCTCGTTGCGCCAGAGCCTAGGCCTGATCGATGCGGTGATGCTGCGTCTTCAGGAGATGCAAAGCCTGTGCCTCTGGTCCGACCTTGACGAAACACGTTGCGAGTTTAAATTTCTCCTAGGCGGGAAACAGGGAGATAATGCGGGGTTGAGCATTGCGCTCTGACCGAGTGCGTGTTTGGCCTGCCGTTCGTTTCTCGGACGCAAGCGCGTTCACGGCGCCATGAACTGTTTCACACTGGCGCGCATATGTTCACGGCGCATTTTTGATATCACGTTGATTGAAATTTCCTTCGGACAGACGGCTTCGCACTCGGCGTGATTGGAGCAATTTCCAAATCCTTCTTTGTCCATCTGGTCAACCATGTTCAACACGCGTCGTTCGCGTTCTTGTGCACCTTGTGGCATACGTGCCAAGTGGGCGACTTTGGCGCCGACGAAAAGCGCGGCGGATGCATTGGGGCATGCGGCCACACAGGCGCCGCAACCGATACAGGTTGCTGCGTCCATGGCGGATTCGGCCGTGTCGCGCGACACGGGAATGCTATTCGCTTCGGGAGCTGTACCCGTGTTGACGCTGACATAGCCGCCTTTGGCAATGATGCGGTCGAACGCGCTACGGTCGACAACCAGATCGCGAATGACGGGGAAACCTGTGGCGCGGAAAGGTTCTATTGTGATGGTATCGTCGGGCTTCAGCAGGCGCATGCGAAATTCGCATGTTGTGCATCCTTCCTTGGGACCGTGGGCAACGCCACTGATCACGAGGCCGCACATACCGCAGATGCCTTCGCGGCAGTCGCTCTCGAAGGCGATGGGGTCTTCACCACGACGAATGAGATCTTCGTTGAGGAAATCAAGTGCTTCCAAAAGTGACATTTCCGGCTCGATGCCGGAGACGGCGTAGTTCACCAGTCTGCCGGGCTGTTCAGGACCGCTTTGGCGCCAAATACGAAACTTGTAGGTCTGTTGCGTATCTGTCGTCGTTGTTTCCGTTGATCCGCTTTCGCTCACTTGTAACTCCGCTGTGATTGCTGTACGTGGTCGAAACTAAGTTCTTCTTTGTGCATTTTTGGATTTTTGTCATCGCCCTTGTATTGCCACGCTGACACGTGCGAATAATTTTCGTCATCGCGTAGCGCTTCACCTTCGGGCGTGGCGGATTCTTCGCGAAAATGTCCGCCGCATGATTCGCGGCGCTCCAGTGCATCACGCGCCATGAGTTCGCCCAGCTCAAGATAGTCTGCCACGCGTCCGGCCAGTTCAAGGTCTTTGTTGAATGATTCGCCTGTACCCGTTACGCGCACCTCATCCCAGAAACTTCCGCGTAAATTGGTGATCGAATCAATGGCCTGCTTTAGGCCGGCTTCGTTTCTGGCCATGCCAACGTTGTCCCACATGACGCGGCCGAGTTCCTGCCAGATTTCTCGGGCGGTTCGTTTTCCGTCCGACCCGACCAGGCGGTCAACGCGCGAACGCACATCATCTTCCGCGGCGGCAAATGCAGGGTCGTTCGGATCGGTTGCATCGGGGCCAATTTGGGCGAGGTAATTGCTGATTGTGTAGGGGGCAACGAAGTAACCGTCCGCCAGACCCTGCATCAATGCGCTGGCACCGAGTCGGTTGGCCCCATGGTCGGAAAAGTTTGCTTCGCCAGCGACGAACAGGCCGGGGACGTTGCTCATCAGGTCGTAGTCCACCCACAGACCGCCCATGGTGTAATGCGGTGCAGGATAGATGCGCATGGGCGTCTTGTAAGGGTTTTCGCCGGAAATTTCGGCGTACATGTCGAAGAGGTTTCCGTAGCGAGATCGAATCGCATCTTCGCCGAGTCGTGAAATTGCCTCGGCGAAATCGAGATAGACCGCAAATCCGGTTTTGCCGACACCGCGGCCTTCATCGCAAACTTCTTTGGCGCGCCGTGAGGCAATGTCGCGTGGAACCAGATTTCCAAAGCTTGGGTAAATGCGTTCCAGATAGTAATCGCGTTCTTCTTCCGGAATGCGTTCTGGTGGACGCGTGTCGCCCTTCTTTTTGGGTACCCAGACGCGACCGTCATTGCGCAGGCTTTCGCTCATGAGGGACAGCTTCGACTGGCCATCACCGGATTGTGGGATACAGGTCGGGTGGATCTGCGTAAAGCATGGGTTGGCGAAAAGCGCGCCACGTTTGTAGCAGCGCCAAGCTGCCGTCACGTTGCAGTTCACGGCGTTGGTCGAAAGGAAAAAGACCGTTGAATAACCGCCCGTACACAGCAGCACAGCGTGGGCTTCGTGTCTGTCGATTTCGCCGGAGACGAGATTTCGCGTGATGATGCCGCGCGCCTGACCGTTGATGTTGACGAGGTCGAGCATTTCGTGACGCGGGTAGAGTGTCACCCGTCCGGCTTCGACCTGTCGCATGAGGGCACCATAGGCACCGACGAGGAGCTGCTGGCCGGTTTGGCCACGCGAGTAAAAGGTTCGCGACACTTGTGCGCCGCCGAAAGATCGGTTGGCGAGCTGACCGCCGTATTCGCGAGCAAAGGGGATGCCCTGCGCCGCGCAGTGGTCGATGATGTCTACGCTGGTTTGCGACAGGCGATAAACATTGCCTTCACGGGAGCGAAAATCGCCGCCTTTAACGGTGTCGTAAAACAGGCGATGAATGCTGTCGCCGTCATTCTGATAATTCTTAGCCGCATTGATGCCGCCCTGTGCCGCGATGCTGTGGGCACGACGCGGTGAATCTGAAATGCAGAAATTCTTGACGTTGTAGCCGAGTTCGGCCAGCGACGCTGCAGCGGAGCCGCCAGCGAGGCCTGTACCGACGACGATGACCGTGTATTTACGCTTGTTGGACGGGGCGACCAGTTTGGCGTTCTGCTTATAAAGGTCCCATTTCTGGTCGAGCGGACCTTCTGGGATTCGCGCGTCGAGGTGAATTTTGCTCACGAGCCTGCTCCATGTGCCGCGGCGGTCAGGTCGGGCGGGTTGACGAAAAAGAGAACATAAAGGGGTAGAAGCACGAAGCCGAAGACCAGAATGATGGATAAAATGATGCCGGCAACGTTCAGGATAGGGGTCAGGCGTTTACTGCCGACGCCCAATGATTGAAAAGCGCTCCAGAAGCCGTGCCGCAGGTGGAAAAACATAATGCCTATCGCGATGACGTACGCAAGGCTGACCATGGGCTTCTTGAACTCTTCCACCACAAGCCGATACAGGTCGCGTGCCTCTTCACCGTGGACGTTGGTCACGTATTCTTGTTCGGCGCCGGCGCCGAATTTGAAGTGGTTCACATGCATGACAATGAAAAGCAGCATGACCAGACCCGTATAAATCATGGTTTTGCTGGCAATCGTCTTTCGGCTGGCACCGCCCGCGTCGGCTTTGTCGAGGTAGTCCTCGTCCCGGGCTGAGCGGTTGAGTAGGGCTGTTTGTATGCCGGTGATGACGTGGGCGGCAAAGAAAATAATGATACCTGCCTCGAAGACATAGATCAGCATGCCGTGGCCCAGGGACATTAAGAAATGGGCGTAACCGTTGAAGGCTTCAGCACCCAGAAGGATTGTTAGGTTGCCAATGAGATGCCCGATCAGGAATAGAATCAGGATCAAACCTGAAACGCCCATGATTATTTTTTTACAGATGGTCGTTAATTTCATGCGTCTCGTCTATGTCCGGGGTCGACGCGCGTTTCCGCGCGAGTAGTTACCTATAAATGAATCAAGTTGAGACGAGAGTAAATTGCTTATGGAATTCAGGCAACAGCGAATTCAGTGAATATGTGAATGTCGCCGGGTGGGAAAAAAGAAGTGCGACGACCGGACTGTGGTAGGGGGGTACCACGTTTGGTGTCCAGCCGCCGCACAAGATTGAAAAGTCTATGTGACAGACAACTAAAATATTCTGCATCTCGGCTCGGTATTCAGTAGCGGAACGTACCAACCGATTTTGCGTAATATACCGGTTTCGACGAGCAAGGCGGCGTCGGCCTAGGGCAAAAGTGGAGCTGCCAAAATAGAGGTGGTACGTACGCCTCGATTCTGTAGTCAAACTCGCAACACGCCGAAGATAGTAGAAAACGAGGTTCCGTTTTTATCAACGGTTCAGTGAACCGGCGGATTGCCTTCAAAATGTCTGGCTGAGATCCCCGAATTTCCAGAGTTACGGAAATTTCATCAGCGCATTAGTACTAAACCATATTGTGCTAATCGGTGCAAGAATATTGTGCTGAAAATCATCTAGTTTTGTCACAAACAGTTAAACAGGCAGCTGCACATGTACTTATATAGTTGCCGCGTGGTCTCGAACTGGACAGCCAGCGCTCACGGTGATACCGTCTCGGTTTGGGTGTTCGCGACTATGCGGCACTGTTTTCAGGAGTATAGGCCGAATGGACCATTCCCAACTCAGCACTAAAATCGACGCGGCGTGTGATACCATCAGCGCCTTGAAAAGCCAGTTAGAGTCGATTTCCTGCATTTGTGGTGTCGTCGTCAATGCGCTGCAGGAGGGGCACAAATTGATGAGCGCCGGGAACGGGGGCAGCGCCGCTGAGGCCATGCACATGAGCGAAGAGCTGATTGGCCGATTTCGAAATGACCGCCCATCGCTGCCCGCTATTGCCCTGACGGCAGATTCCACGGCGTTGACCTGCATCGGAAACGATTATGGCTATGCGCAAATCTTTGGACGGCAAATTGAAGGTCTGGGGCAGGCCGGGGATGTTCTGGTGCTGTTTAGCACGAGTGGAAACGGCGACTCTCTGATGAACGCCGCACGTGCTGCCCGCCAGAAGCAGGTCATCTGTGTCGGATTTCTCGGACGTGATGGTGGTGCGTTGGCTCCTGAATGTGATTACAGTATCGTCGTACCCGGCAACGCTACGGAGCGCATCCAGGAAGCGCACCAAGTGCTTTTGCATCTCGTTCTCGACGCTGTCGAAGACGCGTTCTACACCGGATCGGAATCAGAATGAAATCCCAATATCTATTTTGCATCTTATTGTGTGCCGCTGGCCTGGTGCAAAGGTCCGCCGTTGGCGAGATAGAGCTAGAATTGAGTACGGACCATACAAAGTATATCGAGTTCGAACCTGTTGTTGCTTTCCTGACCCTCGAGAATGTTTCAGATCGCGCCTTTTTAATTCGTTCGGATGACGCGACCTTGGATACGCGCGTGGATTTTCATCTGGAAGTTGCAAGTCGAAATGCGGGAGGGCGCGAGAAGGCTGCGTCTGTGCTGAATTCCTGCTTGATCCTGGGTGGCGAGAAGCAGGCTTTTATGGTCGATTTATCCACGCATTATCAACTCGGGCGTTCTGGGCGCTATACCCTGTGGGCAACGGTTTATTGGAACGGTGAGACGTTTGAGTCCGCTCCAATCCAGATACGTGTTGTAACGGGGCTTCCCATGGCCTCAAGAGAGCGCACGGTTCCAGGTGTCGGCGGGCGCGACCGCCGACGCTTCAGCCTGCGCTATCTAGATCGCGACAAATCGGAATCGATTTTTCTGATCGCTGACGATCTGGAAGCAGGCCAAAATTACGGTGTTTTTGATCTGGGAAAACTCGTCCGTTTCCACAAACCCAGTATCGACGTTACACCTTCCGGGCGAATCACTGTATATCACCAGTCCAGCCCAACGTTTTTTACCAAGAGCGTTTTGCAGAGTGATCCACAGGGCTTGCGTCTGTTGGATCAGCAATATGAGTCCGAGTCACGCAAAGGCAAATTGAATTTTTCTAATGCTGCGCCGGAGAAAAATCCGCCTGCGTCAAACCAACGAACGTGGTGGCCGTTCGGAAACAAGTAGCGCTGATCGCGTGTGTCCCGAGACGTCGTTTTGCGACTGTGGGACAGAAGGAAATGCACCCGGAGGGATTCGAACCCCCACGCCCTTAACGAGCACAAGGACCTGAACCTTGCGTGTCTGCCAGTTCCACCACGGGTGCGTAGGAAATGCGGACTATAAGGATCGCAACGCGGGTCGTCAATGCCGAAGCGCCACGTGCGGTGTTTTGGTCACAAAACCATCCGAGCGCCGCTTGTATTGCTGGTCGACCGATGGGAGAACAGGTGTCAGATGAGTATGTTAGACGTTAGAGAACGACCACAATTTGTTGAACGCGCCTTTTTGGTTCGCGTGTATAAGGACTCCCGGGAGCATGATGTCGCCGACGATCTTTTGCATGAACTAGGTGACTTGGCTGAATCGCTGGGTGTCACCGTTGTCGGGCGTGAACTCGTTCGCGTTCGTGATACCGGACCACGCTTGCTCATGGGTACGGGCAATGCAGATGCAATCATCTCGATGGCTGCAGCGCTCGATGCGGATTGCCTGATTTTCGACAATGATCTCACGCCAGCCCAACAGCGAAATTGGGAGGGCTTGAGCAAGCTCTGCGTGGTGGATCGCGAAGAAGTCATCATCGATATTTTCGGCCGCCGCGCACGAACCAAAGAAGCACAATTACAGGTTGCGCTGGCACGTGCGGAGTTCAGTCTGCCGCGCTTGCAAAAGGCGTGGGCACATCTGGGGCGTCAGGGCGGAAGTGGCGGCACGGGTGATCGTGGTGAAGGGGAAATGCAGATCGAAGTGGACCGGCGCATTGTGCGACGCGACATCTCTCGGCTTAAGAAAGATCTGACGATTGTCCGTAAGAATCGTGCGACCCAACGAAAGCACCGCCAACGGCTGCCGTTGCCGCTGGCGGCAATTGTGGGGTACACGAATGCAGGCAAGTCCTCTCTGTTGCGCCGCTTAACGGGTGCGGATGTGCTCGTCGCCGACAAGCTGTTCGCGACCTTGGATACGACCACGCGCCGCATCGAGTTGCCCAACGGTCAGACTGTGCTGCTGACGGATACCGTGGGCTTCATCCGGCAATTGCCACATCGTCTGGTTGAAGCGTTCAAAGCCACGCTCGAGGAAGCTGTATTGGCCAGTTTTTTGATCCACGTTCTCGACGTAAGTCATGAAAACCTCCCCGTTTTTCATCAAACGACGCTCGATGTCTTGCGTGAACTTGGCGCTGATGACAAACGCATCCTAACGGTGATGAACAAGGTCGATCTCGTTGGCGATTCAGATCACCTGGATGCCGTTAAGGTGATGTTTCCTGATGCGGTCTTCGTGTCCTTTCACACGGGTGAGGGAATGGATGAGCTACAAGAACGCATCGGGGAGATGCTGGCCGCTGAGACCTGTCTGCTGTCGTTGCGGTTGCCGCACGAGCGATCAGACGTTGTGGCTCAGATTCATCGCCTCGGCCGCGTACTGAGCACCCGTTATGAGGATGACGCGACGTATCTAGACGTCTCCGTTCCACACCGCCTGGCTAGAGAATTCGAAGCGTTCGTCGAGGAACCCAAGCTATCTTAGGTGTCAGCCGCGGTGTGGCTTGCAATTTGCGACCGGTTTGATATCTCAAAGGACTCCATTTTTTTCAGAATACGCCAATGCGGCTAATGACAAGGTATCCCAGATGAGATTCCCCCGCGAAGTCCACCACCTTGAGAACGGCATTCGGGTTGTGCTCGAGAAGAGACAATCCGCTATTCCTGTCGGCATTTGTTGCAGCGTTGGCGCAGGGTCACGAAACGACTACCCGCGTAAAGACGGTCTGGCGCACTATGTCGAACATCTGCTCTTTCGTTCACGCCTGCACGACGAGACGCGCAACTTGTTTGAGCAGTTCAGCGATGCTGGGGGCGACATGAATGCCGTCACGATGTTGGATCGTACGTCTTTCAGTCTTCAAAGTCTGTCCGAAGATGTTGGGCTCGGCATCCAAGTGTTGGCGCGCATTGTCGGGGATTTACCAAGCTCTGAGTCGGATCTCAAATCGGAGCGCGCGATTATTTTGGATGAAATGTTACTCACTGGCGAAGACAGCGCGCAAGCCTTCCAGCGCGTGAAGTTCAAGCTTTTGGGGGGCGATGAATCGCTGCGTCATTCGGCGACGGGAAAACGGCGACGTCTTGGCAAGATTTCAACGGACGATGTACGTCAGTTCTATAATGAGTTTTACCGTACTGAGAACATGGTGATTGGCATCGTGGGCGATATTGACACGGACGCTGTTCTTGGGATGTTGAACAAGGAGTTCGCCCGCATCGCTTCGGGCGCTGCAAAATCTGAGCATCGTGCACTCGAAGCCATCGGTCCGCGCATCAAACACGTTCCCTCGGCGACATCCCAAGAGGGCTACGTCTCCTGCTTTTTTCGCTGTCCGTCTCTACGTTCCAACCAATTGGCGGCGCTACAAGTGGTGACGGATGTGATCGTGGGCGGGCCGCATTCGCGCTTGTTTCAGCGCTTACGCGAAAAAGATTCTTTGGTTTACGATGTGTCCGGCAGCCTGGAGTTGACGCCCGAATTTGGGACATTGGATATTTTCGTTCCTACCAAGCGCAGCAATGTTCACCGCGTTTTAAAGGCCGTTCTCGACGAAGTTGAAAAACTCAAACGCGATTCACTCAGCGATGACGCGCTTGCGCGATGGCGAACGAGCCTGATGAAGCGTGGGCTACTTGGGTTCGACGATGTCATGGTCGCGGCGTGCTGGTATGCGGAGACGGAGCTGCTGGCCTCGGGGCATAACGCCGACGATTTCGAAGGCTGGAATGCAAAGCTGCAGCAAGTTGACAAAAAGGCCTTTGACGAGGTCGTGCACGACGTCTTTTCCCCCGAAAACAGTTTTCTGTATGCGATCGGAACGCTAACGCCCTGGCATCGACGTAAGATCAATCGACGATTGAAAGCCCTGTGAGGCTGTGGGTAAAGGTAGCTCGACGGGGTCTCGCCCTCCATAGAATCGAAAAAGTTCCTGGAATACGAGACTCCCTCCTATGCGCTGCGCGCTACGGCGCGCAAGCTGTCGAGCCGGTTTTCAGCAGCCACTTATGATTTCACGTCGATTTTCGAGCAATGGCTTTCAAGAGGGCAACCTCCGCATTTCGGGCCGATGGGCCGGCAGCGCGTTTGGCCGAAAGCCACGAGGTAGCGGTTCCATGCTTTCCAGTAGCGCTTAGGGAGCACCTCGCGTAGCGCCATCTCGGATTCGGTTGGGTTCTTTGTCTCGATCAATCCCAGTCGGTTGCTAATGCGATGAACATGCGTATCCACGCACATAGCGTGTTTGTCGAACGCGGCGATCATGACGAGGTTCGCTGTTTTACGTCCTACGCCGGGTAGTTCGCAAAGTGCGTCAATGTTTTGGGGGATTTCGCCACCGAAACGTTCGTCAAGCACGTCTGGCATCTGTTTGAGGTGCTTTGCTTTTGTGCGATAAAAGCCGACCGGGAAGATGAGTTTTGCAACTTCAGATTCCGAAAGTTTTCGAAAGTCGCTCGCCTTTTTTACTTTCGCAAACAATCGATCGCATACGACGGCCGTCGTTCCGTCCTTGGTTCTGGCGCTGAGCAAGGTGGCGACGAGAATTCGAAAGGGATCCTGCGTCTGTGCACGTATCAACTCAATGATGGGTGCATCGACAGTGGCGTAAACAGCCTTCAACTTGCGGTTAACGGCGGGTAGGTCATCGGGGGTCATACGGATTCTTTCTTCTAGGCGCCCGAAGAGGCGCTCTTTAAATCAGTGGTCAGTGTTCAGTTCGATTGTGACGGGGCCGTCGTTTAACAGGCTGACTTTCATGTCGGCGGCGAAGCGCCCGGTGGAGACGCGATCCTGGCTGAGCAAGTTGCGCAATTTGGCGATGTAGTGTTCGTATAGCGCATTGGCCAGATCCGGGTCGGCCGCGCGCACAAAACTGGGGCGGTTGCCTTTGCGCGTGTCCGCATATAGCGTGAATTGGGAAATCACGAGGGCCTCGCCATCAACGTCACACAAGGATCGGTTCATTTTTCCGTCGTCATCCTGAAACACGCGCAGGTTTGCCGTTTTGGTTGCCAGCGTCGCGGCATTGGAGGCGTCGTCGGCGTGCGTCACCCCGAGCAAAATGAGGAAACCCTGGCCGATCTTCCCTATGGTTTCGTCGTCGACGACCACGGCCGCGTGCTGGACACGTTGAATAAGTGCTTTCATGCATCCACAGTTTGTGATTAGTAGCGGAGAGTCAAGTCGCGGTGTGTATTGTAAAACGATTTCTGGGAAAAGCCTCCGATGTGCAGGAAAGTAGAAGCCTTGCTTTTGTTGGGTCCAACGGGATCGGGTAAGAGTCCCCTTGGTGACCATCTGGCGACGGTTGGGTTGCGCGGCAGGCGGTGTTGCCATTTCGATTTTGGAGCGAATCTGCGTCGGGTCCATTCGGGTACGCCGAACAGCCTGACGCCGACCGAAATGGACATTGTCGGTTCCGTGCTATCAACGGGGCGCCTGCTCGAGGCGTCGCAATTCGGTATCGCGTTGAAAGTGTTGGGCGGCTTTCTGGCGTCAGCTGTTCCGGAGAAGGACGCCTTGGTCGTGCTGAATGGATTGCCGAGGCACGCACAGCAGGCCGACGGCGTTGCTGGGTTGGTGGATGTTGTGGGCGTCATTGCCCTTCAGTGTGATGTGGAGACTGTCATTCAACGCGTTGCGTTGAACATCGGAGGAGACCGCACGGATCGTCAGGATGATACCGAAGCAATGGTACGCCAAAAGCTGGCCATCTATCACGCGCGTACGGCCCCGTTGATCGACTACTACCGTACAAAAGGCGTGAATGTAACGTTGATCGATGTTAGTCTCCAAACCCGAATCGAAAACAGTGTTGAACGGATTGAACAGGAATTTTTGACATGACAATTAGAATAAACGGCCAAGTTATTCCCGCCGCCGCTGTTGAGCACGAGTTGGGGCGTTTGATACAGTTTTATGCAAAGCATATGTCTGAAACCGAAGTCCGCCGGCAAATGCCTGAGCTTCAGGAAAAGGCCAGAGAGCAAGCGGTGGGGGCGAAACTGCTGTTGGACCAAGCGTCCAATATGGATCTGCCCGTCGCCGAGGACGAGGTCGAAAAGCAGCTTCTTGAGATGATTGAAAAGGTGGGCGGCAAGGAAGCGTTTGCGGCCCAGGTAAAAAGCCAGAACTTAACACCGGACGCTGTGCGCCAGGGGATTATCCAAGGTCGCAAAGTTGATTTGTTGATCGCAAAGCTGACCGAAGGCTTGTCGGATCCGACGGAAGAAGAAATCAAAGATCATTACGACACCCATCCTGAAGAATACACGCGTTCGGATCGCTCCGCCGCGCAGCACATTTTAATCAAGCCGGCCAGTGCATCTGCGGAAGACAAAGCCACGGCGCGGTCCCATCTGGAGAGCATTCGTGGTCAAATACAGCAAGGCAGCAGCTTCGAAGATTTGGCATTGGCGCATTCTGAGTGTCCCAGCGGAAAAGAAACGGGCGGCGGTCTCGGTTGGTTTACGCAAGGGATGATGGTGCCAGAATTTGATGAGGTCGTCTTCCGCATGCGCGTGGGTGAGTTGAGTCAGGTGGTTGATACAGAGCTTGGCTCGCACTTGATTCGCAAAACAGGTCACGAGGATGGCTGCAAACTCGATTTTCAGGAAGTGCGTGACAATATCCGTGATTTCCTTCGCCATTCGGCTCGGGGGCTGGTCATATCGGATCACGTCAAAGACCTAAAGGACAAGGCCTCGATCGAAATCACGGAAGATTAGACCTGCTGCGACGTTGTTTGGGCACAGACAGCGCCAACGAATGGCATTTCCTCGCGCTGATTGATTCCCCGTAAGCCATTGCTCGACACCACGCCTGCATTGGGTCCCTTGGCGCAGAGGTCAGGGGGCAGGTGTCAGGTGTCAGGCAGATTCTT
>JBLHHU010000086.1:0-12511 GCA_047615735.1 Kiritimatiellia bacterium
CACGGATGGCACGGATTTTTGGAACTGTTCTGTTTCTATCCGTGGAATCAGTGTAATCCGTGGCCTTCTTCGTTTCGCAAAATGTTGATGAATAGATCAGGCTAGTGATTTTGAGAATGATTGGGGGTCTGCCTGAACAAGGTGGACACGCCTTTGTCTTAACGCGAGGGGGTTTAGGAACAGTGACAGGAGCCAAACAGATCCCTCCTTCGCGCTCCGCGCTACGGCGGGCAAGCCGGCGGAGCCCGCCGGGCTGCAGGAAATGAACAACCGAACGACGTTTCCCTATGCGTCAGAAGAGCTAGAGCCCGGCAGGTTCCGCCGGTTTTCCCCTCGCACTTCAGTTGATCTCCATATCACCTTAAGCTAACATCGCTGCATGACTTATATTTCAATTCTCTCACCGAAGCGATGCGGCACGGCTTTGGACGATACCCTTCAACCAAGGCCCGTGCATAGGCGACGCTGACGACATGACGATGACAAGAGACACACTTCAGGTTATGGATGTTGGGATTCAACCCTACGCCGAGACACTCGCACTTCAAGAGGCGCTGGTGCTTGAGCGCAAGGCCGACCGCGTTAGCGATACGCTTATCTTCGTTGAACACACACCCGTCTACACTCTTGGCCGGAACGCAGATACGGCCAACATCTTAGCCAATGCAGACGAGTTAGCAACTCGCGGCATTGACGTCCACACGACGGGACGCGGGGGAGACGTCACCTTTCACGGCCCGGGACAGCTCGTCGGATATCCGATCATGCGCTTGCGCTTTCCCGAACAGGGACCGGTCTGGTATGTCAGTAAACTCGAACAAAGCCTGATTGACACGCTGGCAACATTCGGGGTCACAGCCGGAACAGACAAGATCAACCGCGGGGTATGGGTTGGGCAGGACAAGATTGCCGCGATTGGCGTGCGTATAACGCAGCACGTGACGATGCACGGCTTCGCACTTAACGTGAGCACCGACCTGTCTTACTATTCAGGCATTGTGCCATGCGGCATCCACGAACGAGGCGTCACAACGCTTGAACGCGAAACACAAAATATCACGATGCCTGACGTCAAACGCACATTTCTGGATACATTTGTAGGTCATTTTGGATATACCAGCGTTACACAGGCTAAGTCGGATAAATGAAATTTCCTTCGGTCTATCTTGAGCATGTGGTACATGTCTGAGCGACGTATGGGAAATACCTTACCACCGAGATTTTTATATGGATTTCAAGGAAACGATCACGAACGGATGTTATTGCCTTAATATGAAGGGCGATACCAAGACCGCGATTATCGAAGAGATGGTGGACTTACTCATCTCCGCTGGCCGGATCACGGATCGTGAGACCGTGCTGCGTGCCGTCATGGAACGTGAGCAGAAGATGTCAACAGGCGTGCGCCATGGTGTTGCGATTCCGCATGGCAAAACGCCGGTTGTCGATGAGCTTGTCACGGCTGTCTGTCTCAAGCGTGAGGGAGTTGACTTTGAGGCCCTCGACAACGAACCGTCACGAATTTTCGTCATGACCATCTCTTCCGTGCTCGATACGGGCCCCCACATGAAGTATTTGGCTCAAATAAGCCGTTTACTGAACGTGCCTTCCGTGCGTACGCGAATTCTGGCCGTGACGACAAACGAAGAGTTGATTTCAATTCTCGCTGAAGATTAATAAAGAACGACGCCTTGCTGCCGTTCGCGTTATGGAGTTGGTGTTGTGATTCAGGTCAAAATAGACCAATTGTTCCTGTCCAATCTGGGCTTCGTCGTCATCCTGAAATCTGACGGCGACGACCGGTCTGTCCCCATATTTATCGGCGCGGCGGAAGCGCAAGCCATTGCCATTCAGATGCAGGGCGTCGTCGTGCCGCGCCCACTGACGCACGATCTTTTGAAAAACGTTTTTGATTATCTCGAGTGTCGCGTAAAGCGCGTCGAGGTGTGCGACATCCGCGATAACACCTATTATGGGCGCCTGGTTGTCGAGGTCGACGGTGAAGATAAGGACATCGACTGCCGACCTAGTGACGCCATCGCACTCTCACTGCGTTCAGCTGCACCCATTTTCGTCGATGAGAAAGTCATGAGCGAAGCAGGCCGAATTCTCGACACCATTATTCCGGATGAAGCACACCAATCGGAGACGGACGAACCCAATGAATTTTCAGAAAAATCGATGACGCCTCTGGAAATTCTTGAGAAGAAGTTGAATGACGCCGTTGCCGCCGAACGCTACGAAGATGCCGCTCGTTTTCGCGATGAAATCGGTCACCTAAAAAAGAATACCGAAAACTGACATTTGACGATCACCTTACGGCCCTGAGCATCCCCGCACTATGAAACCAATCGAATCTGACCTACACAAGCAACGCATGCAGCGCTTTGCGCAAGCTGGCCTTTATTTTGGTCACCTCTGAACCTCTGTCGGCAGGGCGCAGCACGCTCGACGTTCTACACGAAGCCCTCGACGGTGGTGTGCGTCTGGTGCAATTGCGCGAAAAGACATACGAACGCAAGGTATTGACCGAACTTGCCGCGGCCGCCCGCGAACTAACAAACCGCTACGACGCCCTATTGATTGTAAACGACGATCTGGATGTTGCCGTCGCCGCTGGCGCTGACGGTGTTCATTTGGGACAACAAGATTTGCCTGTCGCAGCCGCACGCCGTGTCGCTCCGGATCTAATCATTGGCGCGTCCAGTCATACGCGCGAGGAATTCCTCAATGCCCAAGCCGCTGGAGCGTCATACATCAACATAGGCCCCTTGTTTCCCACGAAAACCAAGGAATGGCTCGGCGATTATCTGGGTATCGACGGAATGCGAACCATTGCACAGGTCGCCACGGTGCCGTTTACGGTGATGGGCGGCATCAAGACCGAACATATTCCTGACCTCGTCGCAGCCGGAGCACAGACCATTGCACTCGTGACCGCAATCAGTGCCCAACCCAGTCCGCGCGATGCAGCGACAGCACTTTTGGCGCAGATTGAGACCGCCAGAGAAGCACTCTAGCGAAAAATTGCAGCAGGAAATTGCACTTGTGCCATCGGCGGCATTGACGCAATCCGCCCGAGCGTGCTATCCCGTGTCGGATGAACGATCCAAAACCAAGCTTACAACTTATAGGCGGCCAAGCCTTTCCTCCTTTCCGGCATGACGCCATTCTCAACAATCTAAAAGCCAGCGGCATCTCGCCGACGCCTGCCACCTTCGAGGCCCACACGGTCTACTTCATTCACGGTGACGGGGACCGCATTCCCAAGCTACATGACAAGATTTATGCACTGCTGGGCACGGACCAACATTTCTCTGGAGGAGACGGTTTCTATGTCACTCCTCGAAAAGGCACCATTTCGCCCTGGTCGTCCAAGGCAAGCGACATTTTTGCGAATTGCGGCCTGAGCGCTGTGTCTCGCGTCGAGCACGGCATCTATTTGCGTGTGCTGGACGCCAATGGCGCTTTGATCAGTGGCGAGGCCCTTGGATCCGCCTTATCGGCCTTATACGACCGCATGACCGAAGGCGTCTATGCACACGTCGATGACCTTTTTTTCCACGAAGAACCACCGACCTACACATCCATCGACATCGTGTCCGGTGGGCGGGACGCGATGGAACGCGCCAACGTCGACATGGGCCTAGCCCTCAGCCCAGACGAAGTCGACTATCTGATGGACGCCTATAGCGCCATGCAGCGTAACCCAACGGACGTCGAACTGTTGATGTTTGCGCAGGTCAATTCGGAACACTGTCGTCATAAGATCTTCAATGCAAGTTGGGTGCTCGACGGCAAGCAGCAGTCAGACACCTTGTTCGACATGATCCGCAACACGCACCGTCTCAACCCAGAAGGTACGCTGGTTGCTTATAAAGACAATTCCGGCGTGCTCGAAGGCTTTCTCGGGGACTGGTTCGAGGTGGATGTCGCGGGTTCAAAGGCCTATCACCGACATACCGGATTGATTGACATGATTATGAAGGTTGAGACGCACAACCATCCGACGGCAATCAGTCCATATCCCGGTGCAGCAACCGGCGTTGGCGGCGAGATTCGTGACGAAGGTGCAACCGGGATTGGCAGTAAATCCAAAGCAGGCTTATCGGCTTTTTTTGTTTCGAACTTGCGTGTTCCAGGCTTCCTGCAGCCATGGGAAAAGGAACAAGCCGGTTTCCCAACGCGTCTGGCGACACCGTATCAGATCATGATGGAGGCGCCCATTGGTGGCGCCGATTTCGGAAACGAATTCGGGCGTCCGCAGCTGCTTGGAATATTCCGTACCTACGAAGACGCTTACGCCGGAAAATGGCGCGGCTACCACAAACCCATTATGGTTGCTGGTGGCATGGGCAACATCAAGCGCGAGCATGTTGAGAAACACGAGGTCACCGTGGGCGCGCTGGTTGTCCAACTTGGCGGACCCGCGCTGCGCATCGGCATCGGCGGCGGCGCCGCCTCATCTATGGCGACAGGTAGCAACGCTGAGGATCTCGACTTCAACTCCGTACAGCGTGGTAACGCCGAAATGGAACGCCGCTGCCAGGAAGTCATCAATGGGTGCATTGCCCTCGGCGACGACAATCCAATCCAAATCATTCACGACGTTGGGGCAGGGGGGCTGTCCAATGCCTGCCCTGAACTGATCGAATCCACAGGCGGATCCTTTGAATTGCGCAAAGTGCCGAACCAAGAACCTTCCATGAGCCCAATGGAGATCTGGTGTTGCGAGGCTCAGGAACGTTACATGCTTTGCGTCGCTCCGGAGAACATCGAGACGTTCATGGCATTATGCGAACGCGAACGCTGCCCTGCACACGTCATCGGGCAAGCAACAGGTGACAGACAATTTTCCGTGCGTGACGAAGCGTTTAACAATACGCCCATCAATCTTGATTTGGACATGCTGCTCGGCAAGCCGCCTCGCACCATCATGCAAGCAACGACACCCATTCTGACCCGGCAAGCACTGGATTTGCCCGCTTTATCAGTGTCAGATCTTTTGCAGCGCATTTTGCGCGCACCAGCCGTTGCGAAGAAGACCTTTTTGATTACCATCGCCGATCGTAGTGTCACCGGCTTGGTCGCACGCGATCAAATGGTCGGTGCGCATCAAGAACCCCTCGCCGATTGCGCGGTAACGACCTTATCGTTTGAATCTTACCACGGCGAAGCGATGTCGATGGGTGAGCGAACCCCTGTTGCTCTGATCTCCCCAGCCGCCTCGGGCCGCATGGCCGTTGGTGAGGCCTTATTAAATATGGCCGGTACCGATATCGATCACATTGGAAACGCGAAACTGTCCGGCAACTGGATGTGTGCGTGTGGCGAAAATGACGAAGATTTCGCGCTGTACGAAACGGTTCATGCGATTGGCATGGAATTATGCCCCGCGCTTGGCGTGTCCATTCCTGTCGGCAAAGATTCAATGTCGATGCGTACGGTCTGGCAGGATGAGAACGGCACGGAACAATCGCAATCCGCTCCGCTGAGTTTGATTATCACCGCCTTCGCTCCCGTGACGGATGTGCGTCGCACGCTGACGCCTGACCTGAAGCCCATTGACGAGAGCACGTTGCTCCTTCTCGATCTCGGTGGCGGCAAGAACCGCATGGGCGGCTCTATCCTTGCCCAAACATTTAATCAAGTGGGCGACACGGCACCTGATCTCGATGATCCGGCAGCGTTCAAGGCAGCATTCGGCGTGTTGCAATCGCTCGTTCGCGAGGAACGACTGCTCGCCTACCATGATCGTTCGGACGGTGGCCTGGTGACGACGCTGGTTGAAATGGCCATCGCAGGCCGGCGCGGACTGCAGGTCGACGTCGCCGCACTAGGTGATGACGCTTGCGCGGCACTATTTTCAGAAGAGCTTGGTGCGGTCATCCAGGTTGGACAAGACCAGCTCGACAGCGTTCTTGCTCGTTTTGCGGATGCTGGTCTTTCTGCTTGCGTGCACACTTTGGGCACAACAACCGGCGATAGCTCGGTACGCTGCAGCGCGGGCACCGAAGTCCTGCTCGACGCCGGCATCAGCGATCTAAATCAGACCTGGTCAGAACTTACTTATCACATGCAATCGCAGCGCGACGATCCGGGCTGCGCGAAAGAGGAATTTGAACGCACATCGGACAGAACCGCCCCAGGGTTGACGTACGAATTGACCTACGATCCCGAACAAGCTCCCGCAGAGTACACCACACGACCGCGCCTTGCGGTGCTTCGTGAGCAAGGCATTAACGGCCATGTCGAAATGGCCGCGGCCTTTGATCGCGCCGGATTTGAATCGTTTGATGTTCATATGACGGATTTGCTGGAGGGCCGAGTGAGTCTATCCAGTTTCAATGGACTCGTGGCCTGCGGTGGCTTCTCCTATGGCGATGTTCTGGGCGCAGGCAGCGGCTGGGCACGCTCCATTCTCTTTAACGAGGGGCTACGTGCTGATTTTGAAACGTTTTTCGCACATCAGAACACCTTTGCACTGGGCGTATGTAACGGCTGCCAAATGTTGTCGCAGCTCAAATCCATTATCCCCGGCGCACAACACTGGCCACGTTTCCTGCGTAACCGCTCGGAGCAGTTTGAAGCCCGGCTGTCCAACATCGAAGTGCTTCCCTCGCCGTCGATCTTTTTCAAAGGGATGCAAGGTTCAAAGCTAACCATTCCCGTCGCACATGGGGAAGGGCGCATCGCTTTTGAGACAGACGCCGACGCTGAAGCCATTCGTGTGGCAGGCTTGCTGTCGCTGCGTTACATTGAGGGCTCCGGAGAGGTTGCTCAGCGCTATCCAGCCAACCCGAATGGGTCACCCGACGGTGTGACGGGCATGACGACGACAGACGGCCGTGTCACGATCATGATGCCACATCCAGAACGTGCCTTCCGCGCCAGCCAATTATCCTACGTACCAAAAGGTCTGTTGAGCGGGGATGCTGGACCGTGGCTACGCATGTTCCAGAATGCCCGTGCCTTTTCCGCGTCCAAAGCCTAACGGCGCTCGACGGATGCGGCCGTGGCCTTACGGGGTGTAGAGAAGATCACGCGTGGTAATCCGCCGGCAACCAATTTCTCCGTGATACGTTTCACCGCACCGCGTGGTGGGTTGAGTGGGATCACAACGCGAATTGCCGTTCGCGACGTTGCGCCCTGCCGTTTCAACGCTTTCACAAGCTTCGATTCGCGCACGGGCGTACCAGAAACAAGAATGGAGCCCCGAGTGCTTATCTCGACCACAATGGACTTCGGCCCAGACGTCCCGTTGCCATGTGTTGTTCCACACCCTGAGAACGTGGCAAGCACAAGGGCCGCCACGACAACGGTTGAAAATAAAGATCTAATCATTCGCAAGGTAGTTACGCACGTAATCATCGACACCCTCTTCGACGGACATGAATGGTTGAGTGAAGCCACATTTTCGTAGTTTTGTGGCATCCGCCTGTGTGTGATACTGGTAGCGGTCGCGTAGCGCGTCCGGCATTTCAATCATCTTGATTTTGGGCTCGAGCTCCATAGCCGCAAAAATAGCACGCCCGAGATCCACCCAGGTGCGCGCTTGGCCCGTACCACAGTTGAATAGTCCTGACACCTCAGGATGATCATGAAAAAACAAGGTCACAGCGACGGCATCTTTGACATAGATAAAATCACGATTCTGTTCACCATCCGCGAAATCGGGCCGATAGGACTTGAACAGACTCAGCTCGCCCGTGTCCTGTATCCAGCCATAGGCCTTGTGCACGACGGATCGCATCTCACCCTTGTGTGATTCAAAGGGGCCATACACATTGAAATACTTTAGCCCAACAATGTGATCAAACAGTCCGCGTTCGCGCGCCCATAGATCAAAATCCTGCTTGGACTGTCCGTAAGGATTTAGCGGCTTGAGTTCCTGAATGTTGGCTTCATCGTCGATATAGCCATGCTCGCCGTCGCCATAGGTCGCAGCCGATGAGGCGTAAATAAATCGAACATCGTTTTCACAGCACCACGTACAGACCTGCTGCGTGTACAGTAGGTTGTTGTCGTTTAGAAAATGCACATCTAACTGCATCGTCGAACTACACGCCCCAAGATGGAAAACGCTTTTCACTGGCGCGATTTGACCCGCTAATAAGGCCGCGCGAAAGTCATCCTTATCCATAAACTCTGCGTATCGAACAGACGCAAGGTTCGCTTCTTTCGTCGGGTTGTTCAGTGCATCGACAACGAGAATGTCTTCATGCCCACGCGCATTCAACGCGTCGATTATATTGCGGCCGATAAATCCGGCCCCGCCGGTTACGATAAACGAAAACTGCTTCACGCCGTTGTCTCCTTGGACGGGCCATAGACCTCGACCACTTTGCTAATCACATCCGTCGTGGATCGGCCATCGACAAAATCAGCCAAGACGACCTCTCCGCCATTGGCTTCAACGACATCTCGCCCTGACACGTAGTGCGCCCAGTCCTTGCCTTTGACCAAAACCGTTGGAAGCAGTTCTGCGATCAAGTCGCGCGGTTCGTCTTCATCAAAAATAACGACATAATCAACACACTCGAGGGACGCCAGCATCAAGGCACGTTCCTGCTCCGGAACGATGGGGCGATTTTCGCCCTTGTAACGCTTCACGGAAGCATCGGAATTTAACCCAACGATCAATGCATCGCCCTGACGACGTGCAAAATCCAAATAGGTGACATGACCGATATGCAAAATATCAAACGCGCCATTGGTGAAGACGATACGCTTACCGGTTGCTCGTGATTCAGCCACCCGTTCACCCATTGCTGCACGGGTTAGAATTTTTGCTTCTGGAGTACGTAAATCAGACATGCGGGACAACATACGTATCTTGCAGGCTCATGACAAGCGAGTTGTCAACGGGCCGCTCTGCCGGGCACGGGTGTATGATTTATGTATGGTGCCGCGTCAGATATGCGTTTCAGCGTTCAGAGACACATATACCTTTGTCTTTACCCTAATCTTCTGAAGACGAGGGTAAAGATTAGGGTAAAGACAAAGGGGGGGAGTTTGGATCAACAGCAGTGACGGTTTACGGCTCCGCGGAGCGTCGCCCTCCATCGAAATATAGTGGGGCACTGGAGTATGAGACTCCGTCGATCCGCTTATTCAACAGCCCCTTGCTTTTTCCGTTCGACGGCGAGGGCATTGAGCATACGAATGACCACTCGCCCAACCGTTTCCAGGCTCTCGCCGCTCAATTTGTCCATCGTATCATCGTCCGTATGCCAATAATCGTTCTTGCCGGGCTTGGATCCGAAATGGAAATCGATCAAGTCGATGGCGGGGAAGCCCGCTTCTAAAAATGGGACATGATCATCAATAATCGCCGATCTAAAGAGTGAAAAGGTTCGTCGCACGCCCTCAGATTCAGCAGACGCGAAAGCCAGCGAAATGAGTGAAGAGGTTCCGTTGCGGGGTATTGAAACGTTCAAATCACGGTCGCCGATCATGTCCACGACAATCACGCCAACAATGTCGTCGCTGTCATCACCTTGCTTGAACTGCTGCGCAGCGTAGCGGCTTCCATGCAAGCCGTCGTTTTCGGAATAGCGGTGCTGACATTCTTCGCCGTCCACGAACAGCAAAATCACGCGAAGTGCATCGCCCATGCCGTCCTTGAGCATCGGCGCCATGGCCAACAGCAAGCCGGTGCTGGATCCCGAATCATTGGCACCCACGAAATCCTCAGAGATGCCGCCTTTGGTATCGTAATGCGAAACAAGCACGACCGTGCGTTTGGCCGACCCGCTGCTGGTGGCAACGACATTTCGAAACGTTGTCGACCCGGTGGGCGTTTCCTCCTCGAACACATCCATGCGCGCATCGAGACCAAGGTCCTTAAGCCGTTTCAGGAGATAGTTTGCCGCACGCTCGGCGCCGGGTGACCCCGGAACACGCGGCCCCAATGCGACAAAACGGTCAACTTCGTCCAGCGCGGTAGCGGCGGAAACCTGGTCAGGGTTGAGCCGTACAGCAACGGGCGTGCCCGCTTTGTCGTTGCATCCAAGAACAAGGATCACGGAAGTAAACAGGCTATAAGTGAGTGCGCGAACCATCATGGAGATCAATCGAGAGAAACGCCGAGCAAGGTAAGGACGCGGTCGAGATCATCGTTCGAATAAAGGTCGATCTGTACGTAGCCCTTCTTCTTTTTGCCGTTGCTGTGCGTCTTCGTCGGTTCAATGCGCACCGACGTCCCGAAGTGCTGATGCAATCGATCCGACAGTTGATTAAGATGCGACGCAGGAACATCAGACTTGGCGACGCGTGGTTTGCGAGGCGCGGCAGCCAATTGCTTGGCCAACTTTTCGAGATTCCGTACGGAAAGCCCTTCCTCAACGGCGCGCTTGGCGAGCTGCAATCGATCGGCCTGTTTGTCAAGCGAGAGCAGGACTTTGGCGTGACCCGCACTGAGGGAGCCATTGCGAACGACGTCAAGTATGGCATCGGGCAGCTCAAGAATACGCAACGCATTCGCAACCGTTGCGCGGCCCTTGCCAACGCGTTTGGCAATGTCTTCCTGAGTCAGGTTAAACGTATCGGCGAGCGCCTTGTAGCCTTGGGCTTCTTCAATAACATTTAAATTTTCGCGCTGAACATTTTCAATCAGTGCGAGCTCGAGGGCGTTTTGATCGGGAACATCGACAATAACGACGGGTGCCACTTTTAAGTTGGCCAATCCCGCGGCACGCAAGCGACGTTCGCCTGCGATCAACTCGAACGTGTCGCCCGTTCGACGAACGACCAGCGGCTGCAGAATTCCGTGTTCAGCAATGGACTGACGCAACTCGTCCAGCGCGTTTTCATCAAAATGTTTTCGTGGCTGAAATGGGGACCGTGCGATGGATTCAAGAGGCACGGTTTTTAGTCCATCAGAAGAACGATCCGTTTTTGTCGGTGCGACGGGGGTCGTACCACCTTTGATCAACGCATCCAACCCGCGCCCTAATCCGTGTTTTGCCATATTGATATCCTCTTGAAAATCGGTCCAGATTTAAAAACGCATGTTGCGACCGTTAGGCGTTCAGGTCAATAATGATCGCATCCTGAGCCGTGCTGCGTTTTAGGTTTCTCAGTAATATTGAGAATGTGGTACAAAAGTTTCTTTCGTAAGCGTATTCCGTGTTTGATAAGGAGATCCCGTCATGTCATCTCTCCCAGGACAGGCTGAAGCAGAAGGAAGGTCCCGTATGCGATTAAGGTTCCCGTTTTCCCGACTTGCAGCGCGCGTCACGCGTCTTCTGGGTCTGATTGCCACCATCACCGTCATTGTCGCCTTTGTCGGCATTCCCTCCACAGTTGTTCGTTGGATGACCTACTCCGACCACATCCTCGAGGGCGAACCCACTGTCATCGTCGTTCTTGGGGGTGGGGGCGTTCCTAGTGAATCAGGACTCATTCGCACCTACTACGGTGCTGAGGCCAGTCATGCTTACCCTGAGGCAGAAGTCATTGTCAGCCTACCAACCGATCTCGACCCAGAAACCAGCAGCGTCGGAAGAATGCGCGACGAGCTCGTCATGCGCGGCGTTCCTGCGACGGTCATCAAACTCGAACACAAAGCGCGCAACACCCATGAGCAGGCTGAGGCCATTCGTGACATGCTGGGTCTCGATCAGTTACAAGACCCCGTCTTGCTCGTGACCTCGCCTTCGCACATGCGTCGTTCGGTCCTCTCGTTTCAACGCGCAGGGTTTCACAACGTTGCCGGACTGTTGGCGACAAATGTAGGGCATGAAGCGGATCCCGGTGGCGGTTCAACCTTTCGCTATGGTTTCTGGAATACGCTGAGCATGGAAATCCATTACCTGCGTGAATGCGTTGCACTGCTTTACTACCGGGCCCGAGGCTGGATCTGAGCACGGTGACCACAGCATTGGGATTGCATCTGTTCACGCTGGCTAGCGTTTCATTCTCCCTTAACGACGTGGTCTCAGTCAGCATCGTATTCCTTTGCTGCCTTATCGGCGTCATCATGTGCCTACTATCGCTGTCCGGGACATGGCTGGTGGTTCTTGCTGCTGTGATTGCCTTCGTGGGAAAGGGGGAATTTCCAACGTGGCAGGTCATCTTTGTCTATGTCGCCATCGCCATCGCTCTGGAAGTGTTCGAGTTTTTTGCAGGTGCATGGGGCGTCCATCGCCGGGGCGGATCGCGAACCGCGGGCATCGCCGCTGTGATCGGCAGCTTTGCGGGGCTTTGCGTCGGTACGGTCCTCATTCCCGTGCCGGTTGTGGGCTCTATGCTGGGCATGTTGCTCGGCGGCTTCGCTTTCGTATTCCTCGTTGAATGGAAGCGCCTGAAGAAAGGAAATTCAGCGGCCCATATTGCATGGGGATCTGTTTTCGCACGTATCGCTGTAATTTTTCTAAAAGTCTTCGCGAGCGTAGGTCTGAGTGCACACCTGCTCTACGGCATGCTGCGTGAGTGACCAATGCACCCTTACTGGCAACCGACTAGAGCGTGAGGAGAAAACCGGCGGAGCCCGCCGGACTCCAGGGGG
>JBLHHU010000087.1:0-12379 GCA_047615735.1 Kiritimatiellia bacterium
CTCGACCGGCATTGCCTTTCTGGACCACATGCTCGAAATCCTGTCCCGGCATTCCCTCATCGACATGACAATTAAAGCGAGCGGTGATTTGGCTGTCGATTATCACCACACCGTTGAGGACCTAGGGCTGACCTTGGGCGATGCATTGAATAAGGCCCTCGGCGACCGCAAAGGCATTGTGCGCTACGGGTCGAGCTACGTCACCATGGACGAAGCGTTGAGCCGTGTGGCCATTGATTTGGGCGGCCGACCTTATCTGGTCAAGAGCATGGTCTGTCGGAAGAAAAAGCTGATGGAGCTTGAACTCGGTCTCTTTGATGATTTCTTTCAGTCGTTGAGCGTGCAAGCACGCATGAATCTGCACATCGATCAGCTCAAAGGAGTTGAAGCGCATCACGCTTATGAGTCCGTGTTTAAAGCGCTCGCACGTGCATTGCGTATGGCGAGTGAACGCGACGCCCGCGACAAGGGCATTCCGTCGAGCAAAGGCGCTATTTAACCTGGAGTTTAGAAACGATGATTATTTTTCCCGCAATTGATTTGAAAGATGGCAAATGCGTACGGCTATGCCGAGGTATTGCCGAGGACGTGAAAGTCTATGCCGACGATCCGGCTGAAATGGCTCGGCGTTTTGTGGACGAAGGCGCGACCTGGTTGCATGTGGTTGATTTAGATGGCGCGTTTCAAGGCGCTCCGGTGCATACCGATACGCTAAGAAATATTGTAAACGCCGTGGATATCCCTATTCAGGTTGGCGGCGGTTTGCGTGATACCTCGCATATCGAATGTCTACTTGATCTGGGTGTGCGCCGCGCCATTGTGGGCACGCGCGCGTTAACCGACCCGGATACCGTGGCGGAATGGTTTAAGCGCTTTGGCGATGCTGTGGTTGTTGGCATTGATGCCCGCGATGGCCTGGTTCAGGTCAAGGGTTGGGTTGAAACGACCGATACACGCGCCGTGGATCTCGCCAAGAAACTGGAAACCATGGGTGTCAGCACGATCATTTATACCGATACGTCGCGCGATGGTATGCTTTCGGGTGCCAGCATTGAGTCCACCTCGGAACTTTGCGAAGCGGTGTCGTGCAACATCGTTGCGTCCGGTGGGGTTAGTACCATCGCCGACATCGATCAACTGGCTGCGCTGGGACACAGCAATCTTGAAGGTGCCATTGTTGGCAAAGCTTTATACGAAAATCACGTCACATTGCCCGACTTGATGCGCGCCGCCGGCGTTGCTGCAGTGACGTGAGACGAAATAGGAACGAATGGTAAACATGAATCACAGTGACATGATGGACGTTAATGTAACCAAGGCTTCAAACGGCGTGCGCGTAGCAACGTCGCGCTTGCCGCATGTACAGAGTGTCGCCATGGGGCTCTGGGTCGGTGTCGGTTCGCGCTTCGAGCCGGACGCCATTAACGGCATTAGCCACTTTATTGAGCATTTGATGTTCAAGGGCACGAAGCGCCGCTCGGCACGGGACATTTCGATGGCGATCGAAGGACGTGGTGGCTATTTGAACGCCTTCACCTCCGAAGAGAATACATGCTACTATGCACGCGTTGGGCACAAACAACTGGCGCCCGCCTTGGATGTGTTGACCGACATGTTTCAGAACTCCGTTCTCGATAAGGCCGAAATCGAGAAGGAACGTCATGTGATTCTCGAGGAGATTCTGATGTACGCGGATCAACCACGCCACGTGTTGCATGAGATGCTCAGCAACCAATTGTGGAAAGATCATCCATTGGGCCGATCTATCATCGGCACGCCCGACACTTTAGCCAAAATGAATCGCACGGTTCTGCGACGCTTCTTGCGTGAAAATTACGTCTCACGCAATACGGTGGTGGCCTTTTCTGGTCAAATCGAACACGAGCGTTGTGTGGATCTGGTCGAGCAGATGCTTCCAAAAATTGCTGATATTCCGCCAGCGTTACGTGCGAAAAAGGCCGTGCCTACGCTCGGACAGACACGCAGTGGTTTCGCTATTAGGGATATTGAACAAACTCAATTGGCTATGGGAATTCGCTTGTTCGGCTACGACAATGAAGACCGTCATGTGCTGCGTGTGTTGAGTGCGGTGCTTGGCGAAAACATGAGTTCGCGTTTATTCCAGATCGTACGCGAGAAGCACGGGCTGGCGTATTCCGTGCATTCAAGCGTTCAGCTGTTCAAAGAAAGTGGCGCGCTTGTTATCAGCGCGGGCTTGGATCGCTCCCGTCGTGAAAAGGCTCTGGATCTCATCGTGCGGGAGCTAGCCCGAATGAAGGAGCGCCCTGTGGGTGCTGCCGAGCTGAAACGTGCGAAGGATTATGTTATCGGACAGCTTCAGCTTGGCCTTGAAAGCACGCTGCATCAGATGATGTGGGTCGGCGAAAATATCACAACACGCGGTCGCATCATTACACCTGAAGAA
Organism: Kiritimatiellia bacterium; assembly: GCA_047615735.1. Taxonomy (GTDB): domain Bacteria; phylum Verrucomicrobiota; class Kiritimatiellia; order UBA8416; family JAIOPI01; genus JAPKCZ01. The sequence continues at coordinate 2,426 of JBLHHU010000087.1, forward strand.
GTCATTGCCAAAGTATCGGCCGTAACGGCTGATGATGTTCTACGCCTGGCACAAAAGACATTGCGGCGTAGCCGTACCAGTCTCTCTGTCATTTCGCAGGATCTAACGCGAAAAGACGAGCGCGCGCTGGAAGCCTGCTTGAAAGGGCTCTAGCCTGATCTATTCATCTACTTTTGCGAAACAAAGAAGTCCACGGATTACACTGATTGCACGGATAGAAGAAGAACAATTCGAAAAATCCGTGCCATCCGTGCCATCCGTGGTTTAAACTCTGGTGTTCATGGTGTTGTGACTACTGTCGATGGGTTAGTGATTAGTTCAGGCTAGCCTGCCAAACTGATAGTCATGTATTCCGGGGGGGGGGCATGTGAGTGATGATCTTGAATCGTTAAGGCCCGTGGATGATGTTCACGTGCTTCGGCGTCCGCTTGTGGGCATTGTGCTCGTCATGCTGCTGGGCACCCTCGCGGGTTTGCTTTGGCCGGTCACGGAGCGTCACGCCACACACCTTCTTGCTGCCGCCGCTGTGCTGTGGTGTGTCTGCTTGGCATGCTCTATCAGGTCAACAAGCACACGTGTCCGTCGTCTGACGGGATCATTGTCGATTGCTTTGGCCCTGGGCCTTCTCGCTGGCGTGCATGCCTCGCTCTGGGCCACGGCGCAACATGATCCCGGCATGGAGGGTTATCTAGAGCGCAAGGTTGAGATCATCGGCATCGTGGCAAGCGATCCTCAACGCTACAGCAATCCTGGAGGTGCTGTTGAGCAATGGCGCTTTGACATTGGTGTCGAATCCATCCGCTGCGTTGGCGAAGCATGGACGCCGACGCACGAGCGCGTTGATGTGCTGTGGTTTAATCGCGTCGATGGGCGGCCGCCTGTCTATGGCCAGCGTGTGTCCATTCTTGACGCGAAGTTGCGTGCTCGTACCTACAAAAAGCGCCACGGCACCCGCTTTCGGATAGCGACAGGGTCTGGGGGGACTGTTGTTCTGGGTGAAAAGCTTGGATCGCCCTGGCGAGATTGGTGCTTTCGAATGCGTTCCAAATCCGCTGCGCACCTGACGGCGGGCGTTTCCGATTTCCCGCGCGAAGTCGGCCTAATGCACGCGCTATTACTTGGCTACCGTGCCTCGCTCGATAAAGTCATTCGCGACATGGCCGCCGCGACGGGTACCGTGCACATTTTTGCAATTTCAGGTCTGCACGTGGGCATCGTGGTGGGCTTGATCGTATTCGTCTTGAATGCCTGCCGCATCCCGCGCACGCACTGGATTTGGGTTCTGCTTCCCGTGCTGACCGCGTACACAATGATGACAGGGGCGCGGGCAAGTGCTGTGCGTGCGTGTATCATGGCAATTATTTACTTTGCGGCGTCTGGGGTAGGGCGGCGCGCGGATGTTCCTTCCGCTGTCGCGGCCGCGGCGCTCGCGATTGTTCTGTGGGAGCCGGGGCAACTTCTCGATATGGGTTTCATCTTCTCCTTCACCGTTGTTGTGGGCCTGATCGTGTTTTGTCCAATATTCTGGCAATGGCTGGCGCCATGGACGGGGCGCGACGCGCTCAGGGCGCCTGTGTTGGAAGGCGCGGGTGATCGCGTTGCTGTGACGGTGCGCCAATACGTGGCCGGGCTATTCACCGTCTCGCTGGCGGCGTGGTTGATTAGCACGCCATTGACGGCACACTTCTTCGGACGCATCACACCCATCGGATTGCTCGGCAACCTATTCGTCATCCCTGTCACGTTCTTGCTCGTGCTGAGCGGGGCCACGAGCATGTTGTTGGGCGCGCTACTGCCATGGGTAGGTGAGATCTTTAATCATACGTCCCTCGCCTTGGCCAAGCTCCTAATCGAGCTACTCGACATCATGGTGCTGGTCCCCTTCGGGCAGTTTGAGGTCGCACCGTGGCCCCTCTGGTCCGTGGGTCTCGCCTACGTGGTGCTCGCCGCCTCCGGCGCCGCTCTGAATTTGCGCTGCCGACGCGCTATTCGGATGGCCTTGCCTGAGGAGCGCGAGGCCCTTTGAGGGAAGCGATTACTGTTCTACTCAGATGAGTCCATGCTGCAAGAGTCCCAAATTCCTTACAGCTCTGTTTCGGAGGGTGAAATGGGTAACCGTTAAGCTTAGGCTATCCTCAAGTCTGCTGCGCGCTCCGCGCGAATCCAAAGCTCCGACTTCGTCTGAGCACTCCATATGGGAGCGGAAAATATGGAGTGCGGAGACGGATTCACCGCTTTTCTGCAGCGCGGAGCGCGCTTTGCGTTTCTGTGACGCCTAAGCTTAACGATTACTGAAATGGCCAACGTAAGCGTTGCAGGCACCCAAGTTTGGGACCTCACCCCTTAGTGCAGAACTACTTACAGAGGTCCGTCCCCGATGGGATCCCCGATGGGACAACACAAGCTGCATTGCAGACGTTCGCGTGCGTGGAGAAGAGCATAACCGCAGATTTCGCAGCACAGCATAGCCGCAACCAAGCCAAGTTGAAGAGATTTACAGAAGGTCGCGAAGGACACGAAGCTTATCCTCAGAAGGCGTGGGTCGGCCTTTGTTACCTTCGCGACCTTCTGTGAAATTTCTTCTCTGCGTCCTCCGTGGTTAATCTTGCTTAGGCCTATGGGAAGCTAGCCTGATCTATTCACCAAAATCTACTGCGAATGTATATATCACGCCATCTCAAGCACTTATTGGTGAATGCCGACCTCGACGTGCACCTGCATGCCTTCGCCCGCCATTCACCAATAAGCCCTTGATCTGACTCAATCTATCCATTCTCGTCACGACGTTGGTGAATAGATCAGGCTAGTGCATACTTTTTACAAGCTGATGACAACTGCTTGCTCAAGCAGAGCTATGTTTTACTCAGTTTAAAGGAGAACTGATCATGAACAAACAGCTGGCATTACTACTCGCATCTCTTTTCGCTGCCAGCATGACGTCTGGCTATGAAGTCCATGAATGGGGCACGTTTACGACCGTCTCGGGATCTGACGGTGAAAATCTGGTCGGACTTCATGTCGAAGAGGAGCATCTCCCCGAGTTTGTTTATTCCCACGTTGGCATGGATGTGAATCAGTTCATGCGTTTTGGCGCTCGCCCAAAAGGGAATCAAATTCTGGTCGTTGAGCATGAAGGAAAGATGCGGCAACATATCTCTAAAGGGATGCTGCTGGCAAATCTCCGGAACGTGACCGTGAAAATGGAGACGCCCGTCATCTATTTTTACGGCGACAAGTCGGAAAAGGTGAATGTCAAAGTTGGCTTTAATGGGGGAACCATCAGTCAGTGGTATCCACAACGCCTACGCGGGGATACCCCAAATAAGTACGTGCCGAAGAAGGGCATCACATTGGATCCGAATCTGGCCAAACTGGCCGACAAAAATGAATTCATTGTGCAGGCGCCACTCGATTTCGCGACGCCGTATAACGGGTCCATCGAGTGGGACGTCGATGTGATTCCTCGCGCCGACGCCGACACGGCGTACACGTTTAAATCGGATGAGAACCACACCTGGATTTATCCCCGGGTTTCTGAGGCGGCCATGCTGAAGGTGGGGGAGGAGTACGAAGACTTTCTGTTTTATCGCGGCATCGGAAATTTTGAACTTCCGGCAGTATTCTCGGTCGACCAGAACGAAACATTGCAGATTAAGAATAACAGCAGTGAAAAAATCCCCTTTGCGCTGGCGTTCGAAAACCTCGGGAGCTCGGTTCGCTATCAGGTCATAGCGGAAGGCGTTGCTGCCGGTGGCAACGCACAGATTCCGGATGATGGTTGGGTAACTTCGGATATGAAGAATTGGCGCGTGGACGTATTCAAGGCGATGCGGCGTGGCTTGATCGCGCAGGGACTCTCCCATGAAGAAGCTGAAGGCATGCTGAAAACGTGGTGGAGGAGTTATTTTGATAAGACCGGATTACGCGTTTTCTGGATTGTGCCGCAGGTCGACCTTGCGCGTACATTGCCGCTGACGTTGACGCCGTCGCCGGAAAAGGAGGTTCGCGTACTGGTGGGCCGCGCCGATGTGCTGCGTCCACGATTTGAAGCGCAATTAACCAAGGCGATCGGTACCGATGCCTGGAACACCTTCGCGCGTGACCGTTTCGCGAAGCCTTATAAGGCACGTCTGCGTCAGATTTTTGGGAAACCGTTTTATCCTAAGTTGGATTCCGAAATGAAATATTTGAATGTGTTGCTGGAAGCGGTCGGGGAAAATATTGAATCTTCTCAAAGCCTGATGCTGCAGGCCAAGGGCGTCGTCGCTGGAACTATTTTCGGTAAATCGGCCAGCACGTGGCAGTGCCCAAGTAGTAAACGCCTGATTATTGAAGACCTGACATTCAATATCGATGCCGAGACGGGAATTCTGCTCGCGCAAGCGCCCGAGCGATATAAGAAGCTGTTTCCCAGCATCTCTCACGTCAAAATTCAGTTACCGGATCTGCTGAACTGAGCGCTGGGGTGGCAAAGCTACTCCTGAAAAAGAAGATTAACCGCAGAGTTCGCCGAGGACGCAGAGGAAAGAAGAAATAGATATATGTCGCTAGAATCCGTCTGCGGGGCACCCCGCAGACGGATTCTAGCGACCTCTCCTCTTGGCTCGGCGTAGCCCGCAGGGCGAAGACGGCTCTGCGTCCTCTGTGAACTCCGCGGTTAATCTCATCTTTGGCCTATGGGATGCTAGTGTGATTGAATCGGGTTCAGGGGCCCCCCGTGTTGCCTCCAGGGCAAACGCATCTAAACTGTTCTTGTGGCATTGTGCCGGTAGTACGGCCTGTTCTGCCCGAGCCTGCGAGGGCGAACTGTTTTGACCCAGGCCACGCACAAGGGGCCATTTCCCCACTCGTCGCAAGCTCCTCGCTCGAGAAAAGGCCCTACTTCAGAGCCGGTCACCACAACATGAAATTAGATGCGTTTGCCCTGATGTTGCCTCCGCATGGGGTTTACAAACGCATCCCAAAGTGGTACTTGTTCTGCCCCTCGATGGATGTCGTGCTTGTTGGCGACACCTATCCGTGGCGGCTATGCCGTCTGCCTCAATTTTGAATAAAACAGGACTGAATTATGGATTTACAACGTCAACTTGGATTTACCGGTGACCGCACGATCAGCCATTCGATTGATCCGAAGATGGTCGAATACGCCAACCTGAAACTGGCGGCGATGGGCGCCCCCACCTTTGGGAACTCGGCAGACTATCCCTGGCTCGAACTCGGCCGCCCTCTGCTCAGCAATTACCACGAAATGAACCGTCACCTGCGAGATTTTTACTGTCCGGTTGATCAGTATGTTCAGGATTTCCTGACCGATTACCTGTCTGGAGAAAAGGAGTTCAAGGGTCAGCGCTGGTTGCCGGAAGCAAGTCTGGTTCTGGACCGGCATGGCCTTGCCCGTACCGTCAGCCTGCCCCCGGACGGCGATGTGTTTGAGTCCGCGATCCTAAAATCGTACCGCGTGGAGCAGGGGATCTGTCACAACCCCGACAAAGATAAGCGGACGACCGAGGGGGTCTTTCATGTCGCCGAGGGCGGATTGCCCATCCCCATGGACAAGAAAGCTGTGCCGGAGTTGACCTTCGGCCGCTTGTTGAAACACGCCCTGCAGGCGCCCGCCGAAATGATGGAACTGCCCTTTACATCCACCCAGGAAAAGAAAGCCTACGCCTTTGTGTCGCTGCTGCTGCGCCCGGTCATGTGTCCGGAAGTGCCCGGTGTTCTTGAAGAGAAGAAAAACGAAATTCGTTTTTTTGTGCCCGGCAGTCTGGTTGCCAATCTGGATTTTGTGGAGTCCATTTTCGGAAATGCCGGCGATCCCTTCCTGCTGGAAAACGACGCGCGGATGGATGTTCATCACTGGTCCGGTCATACGGGCTGTGTCATTCTGGCTCCGCATCTCATCACCCTTCGTAAAAAGGACTTGGGCTTGCCCCATGTGAATGAGGCGACCGACAGGCAGAAGCGCGACGGGATGTGCTGGGAGGATCCGGAAGAGAAGTACAATGAGGGTGGCGCGTTTAAAATTACCTGCCGGGATCATCGCGGCATCATGGTCACCGTGATCGCCGACAACTATTTCGGGTACTGCAAAAAGGAAGTGAAGACCCAGATCAGTTATGCCGCCAACCTGTACGGGCTTTGTGAAGAAGAGCATGCCGGCGGGGCCATTGCCTTTCCGAGTTTCGATCTCGGGGAAGATTTTAAATTGAGCGACTACTTCCGCGAGTCGGATCACACCTGGCAGGAGGTCGTCGACCGATACGGTGACGTCATGGATGTACAGCCGGATGGCTATGGCATTGATAAGACCTACCCGGACATCATTTACGTGCCGGAGGATGTGCACATCAGTCTGTCGAACCAGATTCTGGAGTGGGGTCCAGACGATGCGAAAAAGACGCTGAAGCTCCAGAAAGATACGACCTATATTCTGCCGTCCGGCTACAAAGTGGAAATGAACCGTCCATCGAAAGGTTTCCGATTCCGGTTGACGGGCACCACCGCAGAAGGCACGCACTGTCACAAGCCGTGTACAGTTTCCGGCGGCGGAAAGTCGGAAATTTCCAAGGCCATCACCGATGCCATGGTTGCTGGATCTGTCATCATTCAGAATTTTTCGGAATGCCTGAAGGCGGCCGAGGCGGTGATCAATTATGACTATTCCCATCGTTACCGGAACCCGACGGTGGTTGGGAAGAAGGGGCGCGCGCTTCTCAGTGCGGACCGGTCGCTGGGCAGCGTGGTAAAGCTCCTGACCCAGAATCCGGATTTTACCCCGGAATATAATTCATGGGTGGTCAGCATTCCTCAGGACGTCCGAAACCTGGTGATGGTGGTGAAGACCTATTACAAACCGCACTGGGGCGACACCTGGAAAGAGCGCTTTACGGTAGACCACATCAATGGAAAATCCGGTAACGAGTTGAAATACCGCAAAGAAAAGGTCACGACACGGTACGTTCGGGTTGGCTTCCTTGACGGAAGCTGGCGATTGTTCAGTCTGCGAAAGGACTTTGCCCCAGCCCATAAAATCCAGACTCAGGATGATATTACCGCCACCGTTGTGGTTCCCCGGGACAAAGTACACGGGGCGCTTGAAGACTTTAAATGTCGGTCGCTGAAGTTTGTGAAGAACTGTGAGTACAGGCTGTTCCAGCGCCCGGATGAAGCCATTGTCCGAGGCTATGACAAAACAGCAGAATCCGATTTTTCCCGTTCGGGAAATTTCTTCTCGAATTACGAACCGCTAGCGCGGGATCAGGCGCAGCAAATGGTGGAAGACGCCATTCACTTCGACCTGTTTTCCGAACCCTTGCAGAACCTCATTCACAGGGTGTCATGCACGAACGGTCCGGGCTATTTCATCTCTACGGCGCACCCCCGTCTGGTGGATGGTGAGCGGACCAAGAATCCCCGCTATTTGCAGAACCGTTCCGATCTTGAGCATCCCCGTGATTCGTATTTAGCCGTCTTGGGGGCCCGCTTTCATCGCCGCCTTGAACTGAAGGCCCATGTGCCCGTCAGTGTGCATTCGGTTCTGGTCGGGCGCAGGAATAATCCGCCGGGGCCGGGGATTCGTCCTTTGGCCGTTTATAACCCGATTCATTATCAGGATCTACCTGAAGCATTTATGGATTTTGTGGCCAGTCTGACCGGCAAGTCGCCATCGACGACCGGTGCGGGTTCTGAGGGCGCCCTGACCAAGGGGCCGTTCAATGCGCTGCCTGCCGTGATCGACCTGAATAATGCGCTGGTGTCCTATCTGATTACGGGAATGGGAATCTTTTCGACGGCGGCGGGATACGTGGGGCCCAAGTATAAGGTGGACCACGATGTCAGTCTTCTGGTGCCGGAAATCTGGTCCCGAATGTACATCGATGAGCGCGATCCTGACTTCTTAAAGGAGAATGGCTTTATCGAAAAGGTGGAAGATTTCGATCATAAGGGGCAGCGGGTTCTTGCTAGTCGGCTGGGGTACCGCATCACCGATCGGTTCTGCGGCACCTTTATCGGACGGATGTTCAGTGAGCCACTGTCGGTCTTCGACAGTGAAATGCTGCGCCCCGAACTCCAGGATCTGGAGTCGTTTGTCGATGGCGTGAACAATATTGTTGAGACCCAGAAGAAGATTGCGCTGAACTACTTTGACGATGGAACGGTTGAGATGGCCTGCCCGCCGCTGAAGGCGCTACTGCACATCATGGCGTATGGCGAGTGGGAAGGTAAAACAGCGGACGATCCTGTATTCCGTGCGTTGTTTACCTTTGACCATCTGGTCGGAAGCGACTGGTACCGGGAGCGCTTGGTGACCTGTGGCCGAGTGAAGCAGAATTTACTGGAGCGCCACCGTGACTACCTGAATCACCTGCTGCAGGACGATCGCTATGCTCAGAATGGCGAAGCGGTTGAAATCGAGACGCGGCTGGTGTTCGTGGAAAATGAACTGAAAGCCAGTGCAGATCTGGATCCGGTTAAAGAATTCCACCTTACCCTGGGAACCGATCCCGGACTGTATCCTGCCCATTCACGTCAACCATAGGGGTCCGTCTTCCAGTCTTCGGTTCTTTGCTTTAGAACGGAACGAAGTTCGTCTTGGGTGTAATCTTCGCGACTGTCTTTGCGAGCAGTTTTGAACAGTGTTCGAGATCCTTCAAGCAGATGACCTCGCAGGGGCTGTGCATATAACGCAGCGGTATGCCAATCAGGCCTGTCGCCACGCCCGCCCGGTTGAGTTGAAGTGCGTTGGCATCGGTCCCCGTGCCTCGCGATTCGGCGTTGATTTGGCAGGGGATCGCTTCCGCTTTGGCTGTTTTGACCATCAGGTCGAAAAGTTTCGGGTTGATGTTCGGCCCGCGCGTTAACACGGGGCCACCGCCGAGTTTGATCAAGGTCTCGCGCTTGATGGCATCACCCATATTGGGATGATCGGTGGCGAAGGTCACGTCAACCGCAATGCCGATATCGGGGTCAATGCCGAAGGCGGATGTGGTCGCTCCGCGCAGGCCAATTTCTTCTTGAACGGTGGCGACGGCATGGATTTCTGCATGTGGATTGAGTGTGGAAAGTAGACGCGCCGCTTCCAGTACAACAAAGGCGCCTGCGCGATTGTCGAATGCACGCCCCACGGCCAGGCCGTTGCCCATTTCTTCAAAACCGTAGGCGATGACCAGCGGATCGCCAACCGCAACACGTTTCACGGCGTCAGCTCTGTCTTTCGCGCCGATATCGACCCAGAGGTCTTTCACTTCAGAGACTCGCTTGCGAGCACATTCATCCTGCAGGTGAATGGCCACTTTGCCAATGACGCCACGCACAATGCCTTTTCGGCCCATAATCTGCACGCGCTGTCCCTGCGCAATTTGTGCGTCCCAGCCGCCTAACGCCTGAATCCATAGGAAACCCTGGTCGTCGATATGGGAGACCTGAAAGCCGATTTCATCATAATGCCCGGCGAACATCACGCATGGCGATCCGCCGGGGTTTATTACAGCGTGGGAGTTTCCATGCGTATCCGTCCACACTTTCGCTGCGAACGTTTTGGCTTCCGCCTTCCACACCTTGGCGACCGGTGCTTCATATCCGGATGGGCTGATACTGTTAATGAGATCTGCCAGGAAATTTTTTGACTGCTTTTTCATGCACGCTTCTTTCGAGAATGTAGAGATGTTCGGGCGTTGATCCGTAATGGATGGGGCAACTCTAATGCACGTGAGCCCTTTCCGTCAGCAACATACGGCTAAAGGTGCATCCGAACGGTGCCGCCGGGCGGCCTCTGACGCACCGCGGCGCCAGTTGCAAGGGTTTTGCGGGTTCCATCCATCAGGTGCCACTCGCTGATATGACCGAGCATATGGGACGCGATGGAAGGCGTCTTCCGCGCAGGATTGCCTTCGCCCGATCCACCATGGCACGTCGCGCAGACTGTTGCGTAGGTCGTGTTACCGTCGTCGGCAA
>JBLHHU010000088.1:0-12170 GCA_047615735.1 Kiritimatiellia bacterium
TCGTGCAAACGGCGATAGAGTCCGTAGAGGCGTTCGTACACGGCCACGTTTTCCGGGATGGGGTGGAACGCGGTTTCGAGAACACCGGTCATCGCGCCGCCGGCGGCGGCGAAGTCGTTGTGCCCCCCTGCGTCGGCGCCAGCCACGACGGCGCCAGCCATGGCGGCACCCAGCGCGCAGGTCTGGTCGGAACGCGAAATTTCGAGCGGGCGATTTAGGACATCGGCGTAAATCTGCATCACCATGGGGTTTTTGGCCGAAATACCGCCGCAGTTAACGACACGGTCGATGGTGACGCCATACGCTTGCATGCGTTCGACGATGATGCGCGCGCCGAAGGCGGTGGCTTCAACCAGCGCGCGATACATTTCCGCCGGCGAGGTGTGTAGCGTCATGCCCAACAGGGCGCCCGTCAGACGTTGGTCCACGAGCACCGTGCGGTTTCCGTTGTGCCAGTCCAGCGCCAAGAGTCCGCTTTGCCCGGGTTTCAGTGTTTCAGCCTCTCGGGTGAGTGCTTCGTGCGAACCGTTTTCTGCGCCGCCGGGTTGCAGCCGGTTGACGAACCAATTGAAAATGTCGCCCACAGCAGATTGTCCCGCTTCCAGTCCAAAGTGGCCGGGTAAAATGGATTCTTGGACGATGCCGCACAGGCCCGGAATGTCGGGCAGATCGGCGTCGAGGGGGGCAACAGCCATATCGCAAGTGGACGTGCCTATGATCTTCACGAGGGTGCCGGGTTGAATGCCCGAACCGACCGCGCCCAAGTGTGCATCGAAGGCGCCACCTGCGATGGGAATGCCGGGCTTTAGGCCGAGCTTGTCGGCCCATTCGGCCGTCAGTGTGCCCACCGTGTCTGAAATGTTGACTGCGGTATCGGGTAGCGATCGGCGCAGTGCCACGAGCGCTGGAGAAAGCACGGCCAGAAAAGACTCGTCGGGATAGCCGTCCCAGTCGGCGTGAAACATGGCTTTGTGGCCGGCAGCGCAAATGCAGCGTTTGATGGCGTTTGGGTCGGTCGTGCCCGTGAGGACGGCGGGAATCCAGTCGGCATGTTCGACCCATGTGGCTGCTGCGGCAAAGACATCCGGCGCGTCGCGCTGACAGCGCAGTAGTTTGGCCCAAAACCATTCCGATGAATATGTGCCACCGCATTTTGCCAAATACTGCGGACGCATGTCGGCGGCTTGGGTGGTAATCTCGGCGGCTTCGGCGTGCGCGGTGTGGTCTTTCCAGAGCCAGGCCATCGCGGCCAAATTTCCGGAGAAGGCGTCGGTCAGGGCTAAGGGGGTTCCGGTGGCGTCGAGCGGGATGGGTGTGCTGCCGGTGGTGTCGACGCCGATGCCGATAATGTCGTCGCTGCCAACCCCGTGTTGGCGGGCCTGTTCCATTGCGCCACGTGTGACGGCGATCAGGCCGTCGAGGTAGTCTTGTGGGTGCTGGCGCGCGACGTTTGGATCGTCGGCATCGAGCAGAATGCCTGCATCACCGTGTGGGTAGTCGTATACGGATGTTCCTAATGGTTCGCCACTAGCGGCATCCACCAATAGTGCGCGAACCGAATTGGTGCCGTAATCTAAGCCAATGCTGCAAGGCCTCATCGTGTATCATCTCCTTAGTGTCGTGAGCATAAGAAAGGCGACCCCTCGTTGGCAACTCATTCGGTCCGAAAATGAACGCAGGCTTGATAAGCATAGCACGATTTCGTAAGAGTGGTGTTTGTGTATCTTTCTCAAAGTAGCTGAATAGCGGAGGCAATTTCATGGCAGAAAAAACAACACTCGGCGTGATTGTCGGCAATCGTGGGTTTTTCCCGGATCACCTGGCGAGCGAGGGTCGACAAACCATTCTTAAGGTTCTGGAACAGCGCGGCTTCGATGTCGTTGCGCTGACACCTGAAGACACTGCATATGGATCCGTGGAGACATGGAAAGATGCGCAGGTCTGCGCTGATCTGTTCAAGCGCAACGCTGACAAAATTGACGGCATTCTTGTGTCGTTGCCCAATTTTGGTGACGAGCGCGGTGTCGCTGATACCTTGCGTCTGGCCGGCCTCGACGTTCCTGTTCTGGTTCAGGCTTTCAGTGATGATTCCAGCAAGATGACCATTAAGACGCGCCGCGATAGCTTCTGCGGCAAAATGTCTGTCTGTAATAACCTTTCGCAGTACGGCATCAAGTACTCGCTGACGGCACGGCATACGGTCAATCCGGAATCCGATGACTTTGCATGTGACCTGCATGACTTCGCGGCATGCTGTCGCGTGGTGGGCGGCCTGAAAGGCGCACGCATCGGCGCCATCGGCGCACGTCCGGATGCATTCAACACGGTTCGCTACAGCGAAAAACTGCTCGAGGGCAGTGGCATTTCGGTGATTACCGTTGATCTGTTTGAGATCTTTGGGCGCATCGAGGCGATGGCCGATAATGACCCGCTCGCCGTCGAAAAGCTGGCCAAGATCCACGCCTATGTGCCAACGAAGGGCATTCCTGACGTGGCCTTGCTTAAGATGGCCAAATTGGGCGCTGTGATTGATGTTTGGATGGACGAAAATGGGCTCACCGCCACGGCGATTCAGTGTTGGACCGCGATGCAGAAGTATTTCGGTATCGTTCCATGCACGGTGATGAGCATGCTCAGTAACTCGCTCCTGCCCAGTGCCTGTGAAGTCGATATCGCGGGTACGGTCGCGATGCAGGCGATGGCGCTCGCCAGCCAAAAACCATCAGCGCTGCTGGACTGGAACAACGGGTTCGATGACGATCCGGATCTTTGCATGATGTTCCATTGCGCGAACCTGCCCAAGGACGTTTTCGTCGATCCCAAAATGGACTATCAGGAAATCATTGCGGGCTCTGTCGGTAAAGAGAACACGTATGGTACGGTCGTTGGCCGTATGAAACCCGGTGTATTTACATATCTTCGTGTGTCAACGGACGATGCGTACGGCACCATTCGTGGTTACATCGGCGAAGGCACCATTGAAGACAAGGCGCTTGATACCTTTGGCGGCTACGGCGTCGCGCGTATTCCGCGTCTACAGAATCTGTTGCAGTACATTTGTCGCGAAGGATTTGAACATCATGTCGCGATGACCGCCGCACAAGTGTCGGGTGGTGTCAATGAGGCGCTGTCCAACTATTTGGAGTGGGACATGTACGTGCATGAGCCGGAAGCCAGCTAAGCGCGACCTTCGCGAAACAATTCAGGTGCCATGCTGAATGCCAACCCAGAGGCCTTGCCCGCGCTCGCGTTGCTGCATGGCTTTCTTGGGTCGGCGCAGGATTGGGACCCACTGATCGCACAGGTTTCAGCACGGGCAAGCTGCCATGCGATTGATCTTCCTGGCCACGGGACGGCCCTCGCGTGCCTCGATCCAGCCTACAGCATGCCGGGCGCAGCCGAGCGGGTTGCGGGCCAATGTCAAATGCTAGAACGTCCGTTTCTCTACGGCTATTCGATGGGCGGGCGATTAGCGCTCAGCATGGCGTGCCAAGGGCAGCTTCCTCTGCGTGCTCTGATTCTGGAGTCGTGTAACGCGGGCTTGGTCGATGGTGCGGCCGAACGCGCAGCGCACGATGACGCGTGGGCTGACCGTTTCGAAGCCGAACCGCTTGCAGATGTTCTGGCGGACTGGTATCGCCAACCGGTTTTCGCCACACTCGGTCAGGGAACCGCATTTTCGGAACGCGTCACATCGCGCTTGGGCAGCAGTGGGGCCGAGCTGGCGCGCAGTTTGCGTGGCATGAGCGCAGGGCGGCAGGCGTCGCTCTGGAGCGCGTTGCCGAGCATAGAGGTCCCTGTGCTCCTTGTCGCGGGCGGGCGCGATACCAAGTATGTCGAATGCATGCAACGGATGGCGGACTTGTGTCCGCGCGCCGAAATGCGTATCGTCCCCGGAGCTGGACACAACGTGCATGCGGAGCAACCCGCCGAACTGCACGCTGTCGTGTCCCCATTTTTAAAAAAACATACATAAAGCAACAATGCGGAGGCCATTTATGTCGGATATTTCCTGGCAGCCTGAGGGCGACTACACAGACATCATGTTTCACAAAGCTGAGGGCATCGCGAAAATCACGATCAATCGCCCGGAGGTGCGCAATGCCTTCCGTCCGCTGACGGTGAAGGAAATGCGTCATGCGCTTGATAATGCGCGCGACGATGAAAAAATCGGCGTTATCGTGCTGACTGGCGAAGGTGAAAAAGCGTTCTGTTCAGGCGGCGACCAAAAAGTGCGCGGCGACGCCGGGTACAAAGATGGCGAGGGTGTTCATCGGCTGAACGTGCTTGATTTCCAGCGTGACATTCGGACCTGTCCGAAGCCTGTCGTGGCGATGGTCGCGGGCTACGCGATCGGCGGTGGCCACGTTTTGCATGTGGTGTGCGATTTGACCATCGCCGCAGACAACGCGATTTTTGGCCAAACGGGTCCGCGTGTCGGATCGTTTGATGGCGGCTACGGGTCGTCTTACCTGGCGCGAATCGTCGGACAGAAAAAGGCACGCGAAATTTGGTTTCTGTGTCGGCAGTACAACGCGCAGGAAGCCCTCGATATGGGGCTGGTCAATACGGTCGTTCCTTATGCAGAGCTCGAGCAGGAAACGGTCAAGTGGTGTCGCGAAATGTTGGCAAATTCCCCCTTGGCCTTGCGCTGCCTGAAGTCGGCCTTGAATGCGGATTGCGACGGTCAAGCTGGCCTGCAAGAGTTGGCGGGCAATGCGACCATGCTTTTCTATATGAGTGAAGAGGGGCAAGAGGGGCGCAACGCGTTTAACGAAAAGCGTGCGCCTGATTTTTCGAAGTTTCCCAAACGACCCTGAGTGACGCGCGGGCGTCGAGGACATGGTGATATTGCGTGAGTGAACGGCCAACATCCATGTTTCAGATATGGCTTGCTGCGGCACGTCCGCGGACGCTCTGGGCTGCGCTGGCGCCTGTGCTGGTCGGAACGGCCTTGGCGATGAGTGATGGCGTGTATCACGCGCCATCGGCCTCGCTGGCTTTGCTGGCGGCAATGCTGATGCAGATCGGCACGAATTTCAGTAATGACTATTCGGATTTCAAAAAGGGCGCCGACACCGAAACGCGTCGTGGCCCTTTGCGTGTCACACAGGCGGGTCTCATTCGCCCCCGCACGATGGCCATTGCGACCATGATCATGTTCGCATTGGCGATGGCCGTGGCGCTGCTGTTGGTGATGCGCGCTGGATGGCCGCTGGCGGTGCTGGGTGTCGTCTGTGTGTTGGCCGGCTTGGGGTATACTGCGGGGCCATATCCTTACGGGTATCGCGGGCTGGGCGAGGTTTTTGTTCTGATCTTCTTTGGCCCCGTGGCCGTTGGCGGCACGTACTATGTGCAAGCCTTGGCGCTCACGCCTCAGGTGGTTGTGGCTGGGTTGGCTCCGGGCTTTCTGGCCGTTGCCATATTGGTCGTGAACAATTTGCGCGACCGTGAAGAGGATGCCAAAGCCGGCAAGCGCACACTGGCCGTGCGTTTCGGTGCACACTTTGCGCGTATGCAATATCTGGCCTGCATTGCGGGCACCTTAGTGGTCACGCTTGGCATGGTGTGCTGGCAGAGCGGGCACACGCTGGCGCTGGTAGCCTTGGCTATCGGCCCCATGGCCTATCCTGGCATCAAGGGTGTTCTGTCCGGCGTCGTTGGCGCTGAACTGAACCCGGTCTTGGCATTCACGGCAAAGCTGCTTCTCTATTACAGCGTTCTCTTTTCACTGGGTTGGGTGCTTTAGGCGCTGCGTTGTCATTGGGCATAACTGAATGGCGCTACTTTAAGAAGTTCCAGGATGGCCTCTTTCCCACTGTTTAGAACTTCACAGAAGGCCGCAAAGGACGCAAAGTTACGGCTAAAGGCCGCCCTTTGCGTTCTTCGCGACCTTCTGTAAATGGTTTTAGAATTTGATGTCGGAACCGCTTAAAGTAGCGCCATTCGGGCATACCATGGAATGTGAATCATGTTGATCGATCAATTCGAGTTGGCGCCGTATGCGTTGCCACTAACGGACACATTACAACTGGGTGACGTGTCGGTGACACAACGGTTGGGTGTTCTTGTTCAGCTGAGTTGCGAGGGTGTGTGTGGGCAAGGTGACGTTGCGCCGTTGCCGGGTTTTAGTCACGAGACACTCGATCAGGCGCAGCGCGCGCTTGAAGCACTCAGAGGTGTTGATCTTGATTTGGATGTCGCCGCGATTCTGAATGGCGAGACGGATGATGCCTTGCGGGACGCCCCGCCTTCCGTGCGCTTCGGCATAGAGTGCGCGGTTCTCGAGCTCGAAGCCAAACGCACGCCACATTCTGAAAACATTTTCTGTAAAGAGGATATTGCCGTTCCTGTGAACGCTCTTCTGGTCAATCCGACGCCCATGGATGTGGCGGCGCGCGTACGAGAAGGGTATACCTGTCTGAAAGTCAAAGTAGGGCGTCAATCGTTGTCGCACGATATCGAGACCGTTTCTGCATTGGCCGAGTCTCTTGGCGACGCTGCGACCTTGCGCCTTGATGCGAATCGCGCATGGAGCATTGCGGATGCGCGTGTCTTTGCCGAAGCCGTGCAGGGTTTGCCGGTGGCGTATCTTGAAGAGCCGTGTGTGTCTTATGAAGACAGTCTGCGTCTTGCCAGGGAAGCGATCGTGCCCATCGCGCTGGACGAATCGCTGAATGGGATGGACGCGAATCAGTGTAACGGCTTGACGGGTCTGGCCGCTTTCGTGATCAAACCAACCCTAAGCGGCGGCGTTTCGCGTACCATTCGCCTCGCGCGTGCTGCGCGTGCATGCGGCGCGGAACCCGTGATCAGTGCGGCATTCGAGTCGGGTGTCGGCATTCGGGCGCTGGCGTACTTGTCGAATGCCGTCATGTCGCCCGGCGTGGCGGCCGGTCTGGATACATGGCGATGGCTGGCGGAGGATGTTGTGGATCACGCTGGCCCACGTTGCGGAGCAGAATTGCGCTTCGGGAGTGTGGCAAGGTGAGCGCACGTGAATTGGATCCTTTGCGCGAACACGCCATGCGGACGCCTGAGGCACCCGCCCTGCGATGCGGCGAAACGATTTTTACCTATGCCGTGTTGGACGCGTATGCGCAACGCCTCAAGCAGCAGTTTGGTGATGCGGGCATTGGCGATGGCGTGCGTGTCGGGGTCATGATGGCGGCGAGTGCGGCGAGTGTCGCGACGTTGTTCGCGCTGCTGCGTTTAAAGGCCGTGGCGGTGTGCCTCAATGTGCGCAACCCGGACGACGTACTCGTGGCACAGTTGCGTGCGCTCGATGCTGAACGTGTCATCGTCGATGTGGAGAACCAGCGCGAGCTGCATGGGGCAACGCTGCTGACGTGCTCGCCCGACGTCGATGACGGTCTTGAGTCCGCCGCGTCGCTTACGCCCATCTCGATTGACGAAGATCAGCCAGCGACGGCCGTTTACACGTCGGGCAGCTCGGCCGCGCCCAAGGCGGCGCTACACAGCGTTGGCAATCATCTCGCGGCCGCGCGTGCATCGAACGCATACAACGGACTAGGGCCGGGCGATGTCTGGCTACTGTCGTTGCCTTGTTTTCATGTTGCGGGACTCGGCATCGTCTTTCGTTGTATGACGGCGGGAGCGACCATTGCTATTTCTGATCGTGAAAACGTGCTGGCGGCGCTGTCGCACGAGCACGTTACGCATCTGTCGCTTGTTCCGGCGCAACTGTTACGTTTACTTGACGACCTCGTCGAGGCGCCGCAACCGCTGTCGCTGAAATCCGTGCTTGTGGGCGGTGCTGCGTGTGCACCGTCGCTGATGCAGCGTGCCGTGGATGCCGGACTGCCCGCGTGTCGAACCTATGGCATGACCGAGATGACGTCGCAGATCGCTACGGCCGCTTCGCCGAACTCCGGCGCGCGTGCGCTTGCGGGTGTTGAGGTGCGCCTGTCTGGCGATGGAGAAATTGAGGTGCGGGGGCCGTCACTATTTCTTGGCTACATGACGCCTCGCGGGTTACAGCGCCCGCTAACGGCGGATGGCTGGTTTCGCACGGGCGATATGGGCGAGATCAGCACCAGCGGTGATTTACGTGTCATCGGGCGCGTGGACAACATGTTCGTCTCGGGTGGTGAGAACATTCAGCCTGAGGAAGTGGAGCGCGTCCTGTGTTCGGTGCCGGGCGTACGCCGCGCCGTGGTGGTGCCGATCGCGGATCCCGAATTTGGGCAGCGCCCCTGTGCTTTTATACAGGGTGATGACGAAGCTTTTGATTCGACGCAGTTGGCGGCGGCGCTGGAAGCGCTTCTGCCGCGCTACAAACATCCTGTCCACTATTTGGGTTGGCCGGATGCGCGTGGATCTGACGACAGCCTAAAAATTGACCGCAAGGGCATGCGACACCGTGCCACTGCCGCGCTTAAGACGCGCTGACGGTTTCGTGCAGCGTGACCTCGTGGGCGCCTTCGCTGGCCTTGCAGGTGTAGATGTTGGGGCTGAGCGCCGTTTTGGTGGTGTAGGCGTCGCCAACGCTGTTGATGAACTTACCGAGCTTCTTGCTGCGTACGAGTGCAACGGCGCAGCCGCCGAAGCCGGCGCCGGTCATGCGCGCGCCCAGGCACCCGCTCTGTTCTCGCGCAATGTCGACGATGATGTTTAGTTCATCGTTTGTGACTTCGAAGTCATCACGCAGGCTGTCGTGACTGGCATTCATCAATTCTCCAAGCCGTTCGGCGTCGCCCTGCTCCATCGCCTTGGCGGCTTCCTCCGTGCGAGCGTTCTCGGTAATGACGTGGCGTGCGCGCTGGCGTACGATTGGGTCGAGGGTTTCGCTGCGTGCTTCGAAAGTCTCAAGCGACACATCGCGAAGCACGTTTACGCCAAACGCCGCTGAAGCCGCTTCGCACTGTTCGCGACGTTCGTTGTAGGCGCTGTCAACGAGTCCGCGGCGCGTTGCGGTATCGAGGATCACGATGGCCGTATCGTCTGGCAGCGGAACGGCGCGTGTTGCAAGGTCGCGGCAGTCGATCAGTACGGCGTGACCTTCGCGTCCGCTCGCGGAAATCATTTGATCCATGATGCCGCAGTTGACGCCGACCCACTCGTTTTCGGCTTTCTGACAGAGAAGAGCCATTTTTGCAGGATTCCAGGGGAAACCGGAAGTGAGCGCGAAGGCGCGCGCGATGGCGAGTTCATAGGATGCCGACGAGGAAAGTCCGGCACCCATGGGCACGTCGCAGCTGGTGACGCCTTGCCATCCGGTCAGTGTGTGGCCGGCGTCCTGAAGCGCCTTGGCGACACCTTTTGGGTATTCGCGCCACGACATTTTATCGCGGGTCAATGCGTTCAAGTCGACGTCGAGTTGCGCGGCATGTTCAACGGAGTGCATCATCATGCGGTCGTTGTCGAGCGGGCTCAGCGCGATGACGGTGTAGCGATCAATCGCGAGGGGCATCACGAAACCGTCGTTGTAGTCCGTGTGTTCACCGATCAGGTTGACGCGTCCGGGGGCGCGTACGACAAAAGCTGGCTGCGTGCCGAAGCGCGATACGTACTCGGCTACGCAAGATTCAATCAATGACATTTCTATCTCCAGTTACGATCCGGAACGATGGCTGGGGCCCCATGGCGTCGTTGCGGATTATCGATTAAGCCGATTCTTATAGCGCAATCCGTTGAATGCGTCGAGGTTCTAGCTGGCGTCTTGGGCGGCTACGGAGCGAAGAGGGCGTGTGTAAGGCCTTCTGCAGAAGTAATATGCGTTAACGGCGCGTACATCGATTTGGGCAGTGCAATGCGTCCGTCCCAGATCGGGCCCGAGCTGCTCCCATCCTGCGCCGATACGTACCCGCCATCGAAGAAGTTGGCCGGGTTTTCGTGCTTATCGAGCACCTGAATGTTGACGCTATCCTCTTGGCCTGAGCAAGCCAGCACCAATGAGAGGCCTGAAACTGTCAAACGCCATTCATGGCCATACGGTTCGTGTGCTTCAGCCGCAACGGGTAAGGCCTCCCGTGCGGATTCAGTTTGGGGGAAGAGTTGCGGCGTGGCGTGTGTGCATACTTCGCGAATGGCTTGGGTCAGTGCGCGTTCTTCGTCTAAATAGGTCTGGCGTGGGTCGAGCGGATGCACGAGACGTGCGCCAAACAGACGGATGTCGGTGGCTGCCGGCGTGCTGCCGCTGCGGTACGTTTGCAAATGGGCATTCAGCTGCGTGCCTTGATTCGCGTCGAGATCACCGCAATGCCAGCTCTCCTCAGCCAGGGCGACCGCGGATAGATCGCAGGCGTTCCATAGACACAGAACGCGCAGGGGCGACTCGCTGCGTTCTGTGGCGCATTCGCCGGGCGTGGCTGGGGTGGCGAACCGACTAAACGGCACCGCCGTGGCTATTGCCTTCTCGTCGTTCGTCGCCAGAATGGCCACAAATCGTGGTGTATCCGTTGGATGAACGTGTGGCTTCAGTAGGCGAATCTGAAAAAGCTTCACTGGTGTGAACGGTCGTGCATCGTCATTGTGCTGTGTCGCGGCCGGCGGGTCGTCGGAACCGGTAAGTGCAGCGTCCAATTCGCGCTCCCGCAGCCAGGCCTGGAGTTGATCCTGTTCGGCCGTATTCATATCGCTTCCGTTTCACGTGCAAGCAGATGGCGAACATGCCCCTTGCGTTTTGCCCAGGCAAGAACACGCGTCGTCAAGGTGTTCAGCGTCACCATCGTCAGGCGAACGTGGGCCTCGCTGCTTTCGTCTTCGAACGCCGAGCGTGTCGCTTCACCAAGTTGAATGACGAGCTTTCGATAGGTGTCGCTCAGGGTCGTTTTGCCGCAATCCGCGAGGTCTGTGATCGAGGCGTGTGACAAGGGCAATCCAAGCGCGCGGCCGAGCAGGGCGATGCGTTGCCTAAACGAGAGTTTCCCCATCCACGAAAGGGCGGCTTCTGTTGCCATCGCTTCCTGTTCGTGCCAGGACGTTTCATCGGCCGGTGTCAGGCTATCAGGCAGCAAAAGGGTGACGTCCGTCTGGTATCCCTCGGCAACGAGGTGGTCGAGCGAGCACATCATGGCGGGAGCGTGCTCGCGCCGGACAAAGGATCTCACGGTGTCTCGCATCAGCAGTGCGGCAGCGCCTTCAACGTGGTCGAGGCGGGCTGTTGGTTGGCTACGATCAAAAAGCCATTGCTTGTAAGCCTTGCCGCGTGGATCCACGTCGGTGATCAGGTGGGTCTCGAAAAGGTGCCATGCATCGACGGCGGACGGCATCAGGGGGCTGACTTGACGAGGGGGTACGCAGCGCGCGAGATAGCGACGAAAGCGTGTCAGCGCAAACTCGTGAAGCACCGTGTGCGTCGCCTCGCTGCAGAGGCCGAGCGCGCAACGGTCTTTCCATTCCCCCCATGCGTTTTGCATCGCTTACAAAGCCCCCTCTTTTTTTTTCTTCACGCGACGTCGATCAAACGCGCATGAAGCGGTCGGCTTCTTGAATAACATCCTGAATCGAACGACGCATGCGATTTTTGTCGAGTGCGCTCGAGCCGTCCAGATAGACGACTGTCTGTCGGCAGGTTTGGTGCAGTTTGTTGATAATGCGCCTGGCTTCAATCAACTGGCGGCGTGGGTCTTCTGATGGTGCTGACATGCTCAATTAGCGCTCCTCTATTGGACTGCGGCTCGATATTTGTGACCTCGGTAGGGCATGCCCTGACATTTATTTTTTCAATTCTTGAAGATTTTTCCGGAAATGACCAGTCCTCATTTCTACATGGATATGTGGAACCACTCACTTCACAAATCAACATATCAAACAAAGGAGCATACTATGAGTGGATATAATAGAGTGATATTGATGGGAAACTTGACCCGGGACCCGGATCTCAAGCAGTTACCGGGCGGCACGTTTGTCGCCGAATTGGGGTTGGCCTCGAATGAAACCTATAAAAACCAGCAAGGCGAGGCGGTCAGTAAGCCCTGTTTTGTGGATGTGGCTGTGTGGGGCAAGCAGGCTGAAGCCTGTGGGCAGTATCTGGCAAAGGGGCGCTCTGTGCTCGTTGAAGGAAAACTGCAATTGGACCAGTGGGAATCCAAGGAAGGCCAAAAACGTTCACGTTTACGTGTTCGCGCAGATCGTGTTCAATTCATGGGTGGTGGAGGCGGTGGGGAAAATGAAGCTGCTGCCAGCGCAGATCAAGGAAAGGCGGC
>JBLHHU010000089.1:0-12061 GCA_047615735.1 Kiritimatiellia bacterium
TATCTCTTCTGGGACTTCGCGGGCTATGGAGGCCAACTGGCTGTACGCAAGGGCAAATGGAAGGCCGTCAGGCGCGATCTGAAGAAAAACCCGATGGCACCATTGGAACTGTATAACCTCGACGACGATGTCGGTGAAAAAACGGATGTTGCTAAACATTTTCCGGACGTCGCCCAGAAACTGGAAACCATTATGCTCGCCGCTCGCACGCGCCCCGAGGCCAAACGTTTCCAGTTTGGTGCCTACAGTGATGACTGATCTTTTCTGGGCAGGAATGCTGCTACGTTAAACTATCCGTGCATGGTTTCTACGGCACTGTTAAGAATTTCATGTCGATTTATCTTCAAAATCGAGCCCCGTTGCACATTTGAACCCATCTTTCGTGTTCGTATGCCCGACGATCGTTTACAATACCGACGTGTCCACCATCCCCACAACGGCTTCCGTTCTGCTCATGTCCCTCTGCCTCATGATGGACAGCAGCCTCGCCGAAAACACTTACTACGTGGCGACAACCGGCAACAATACGAATACCGGGCTAAGCACCAACACTGCCTTCGCGACCCTTCAGCATGCTGCTGATATCGTCAACGCAGGGGATTCGGTGATCGTGTTGGCCGGTCGTTATGTCGGCGTGCGCATCGAAAGGTCTGGAACGCCGGATCATCCCATCACATTTCGCCCGCAATTGGGTGCGCGCGTGGTGCTGGACACCAAGAGCCCGGCCGAGAAACGCGACGGCATTCTTGAGGTCGAAACGTTTAGCGGGAACGGCATCGTCTCACATGTTATCGTAGAGGGTTTCGAAGTGGTGGGTGCGGAACGATACGGCGTCGACGTACGATCGACCCAATTCGTAACCATTAGGGGCCTTACGGTCAGCAACGCCACCGTAAGCGGCATCTTCACGCCCTTTTCACACGACATTACGATTGAGAACAACACCTGCGCGTACAATGGGGAGCACGGCATTTACCACAACAATAGTGCCGATCGATTTATCATTCGTGGCAACCACCTCTTCGAGAACACCTATTCTGGATTGCACATGAACGGTGACATCAGCGTGCCACCGCCGGACGGCCTACCATGGGTTTGGGACGGCCTTCTGTCAGATGGCATTGTTGAAAACAACCTCATTCACGAAAATGGAACCGGCGGCGCGGGAATCAACATGGACGGCGTTGTGCGCACCATTATCCGCAACAACGTCCTTTACGCCACGCCCAACAACAGCGGCATTGCGGTTTTTGGCATTGACGGGGCCCTGGCGTCTCAGCAAAACATGTTTCTCAACAACGTGGTGCTTATGGCTCAGAACAGTGGTTGGTGCCTCAACATCGGACACGGGGCCATCAGCAACATCGTTTTCAACAACATCTTCTTTCACCCGTCGAATGCGGATGGCAGCATCCTTATTCATGCGTCGGCCTTGGAAGGGTTCGAATGTGATTACAACAACGTGAAGAACCGCTTCTCTGCGGATGGTGACAATTCGCGCGTCGACCTCAGCACGTGGCGCGCGCTGGGATTTGATACGCACTCCACCGTATCCACGCCCGTCAATATATTCGTGAGCCACACCACTCGGGATTACCACCTACGAACAGGCAGCCCCGCGATCGAATCAGCCACCGTGCATACTGCCGCGCGTCTTGATCGCGATGGCGTCTCTCGGCCTCTGGACGGAGACAACAACGGCCTGCCCTTGGGCGACATTGGGGCCTACGAGTACATTCACGCGACCGCGAATACCGACGGCGACGCACACACGGATGCCATGGAACAAATTGCAGGCACGGATGCGACCAACGCCATGAGCGTCCTACAGGTCTCGTCCGTCGCGGCGACCAACAGCAGCGTCATCCTGGTCTGGGATAGTGTCGCCGGCAGAAGGTACAGCATCTATGAAGCGCCAGACCCTGCGACGTTCACACCGAGCGACACGAACATTGAAGCCACACCACCGAGAAACGTTTTCACAACGTCCCCCACCAACGGCGCTACCCGGTTCTTCCGATTGGGCGTCACACAATCACCATAGGAACGGTCCCGAAGACTGCTACTTTAAGGGGTTTCAGCATTCTGGCCTGCCCCGTTTCATCCTTTTTCATCATTGGCTTCTGTGGCTTCACGCGCCAACGCCTTTATCATACCGCCGAAAATGACCTTGTGAAACGGGTGGAGCATTTTCCAATACAACGTTCCGGGCAGACCTTTTGGCAAAAAGAGCGCTTGCTGCACGAGGCGGGTACCATCTGCTTCCGACTGCGTCTCGAACTGGAGCCAGGCCAGGCCAGGCACTTTCATCTCGGCGCGAAGTCGCAACAGGCTGGGTGGTTTAACCGCTTCGACGCGCCAGAAGTCGAGGGCCTCACCGGGTTGCAGATCGTGCGGATGCCGGCGTCCCCGGCGCAAACCGGGGCCACCCGCCATACGGTCCATGAACCCCCGCAAACGCCAGGCCCAATTCCACACCAACCAGCCCTTCTCGCCGCCTAATTCAGAAAATGCCTGGAAGACACGCTCGGGTGACGCCGCCACGTGAATGGTTCGGGTCTCACGAATCAAGCCATTCCAGTCGGACAACTCGTAGGTCGACGAAGGACCCAGAGCGCCACTCCAACGAGTTTCAACATCATCGCTTAATGTTTTCGCAATGGCCCGCTCGACGGCTTCGCGGTAGTTCACGGGATGAATGTCAGGGAAATGCTTTTTCGCGGCGGTCGTATCGGCCAGCAGTGGCTGGATCATCCCCTGAACAAGAGGCACGGCCAGCGTGTTCGGAATTGGGGTAATGAAGCCCACCCATCGCGCGGCGAGCCTCGGCGCCAACACCGGCATCGGCAGAATGGTCCGCGGCCGCAAACCGCGCACCGAGGCGTAAATCTGCATAAGCTTCAGGAACGCACGTGCGTCGGCACCAACCTCGACCACCCCCAGGGCCTCCTTGTTGAGCGCCTCGCAAAGGTACGCAAGCATGTCACGAACCCCGATAGCCTGAACCTCGTTCAGTACCCACTTGGGTGTTATCATGACCGGAATGCGTTCCGTGAGATATCGAATCATTTCAAACGATGCCGATCCGGAACCAATAATCGGGCCCGCTCGAAATTCCGTGACCGGCAGTGCAGCTCGAAGCACCTCTCCCACCTCAGCACGACTGGCAAGATGACTGGAACTACGCGACGTATTTGGGGGCATGAGGCCCCCTAGATAGATCACTTTCTTGAGATGGGCGCCTGCGCGAACAAAGTTTTCGGCGGCCATACGATCCATGCGTTTAAAATCGGAACCCGCGTACATGGAGTGCACCAGATAGTAGGCCGCATCCATGTCGGCGCATGCTGAGGTCAACGAGTCCTGTTCAAAGACATCGCCGACGCATATTTCGACACGGTCTTTCCATAGTCGCCCATCCACGCGGCTACGATCACGGACCAAAACACGTACCTCGTGTCCACGCTCAAGCAACAGCGGGATCAAACGTCCACCAATATAGCCGGTGGCTCCAGTAACCAGAATTTTCATATGTGCTCCCAACAACGCTTGTCCGCGCAACCGATTGTGCGGTGTGCCCTAAAAAATCACCTGTGCCATTTTAACATGCCATGCGGAGAGGCAAAGGATCGTCTCGATTCGATCTAAGCACAGCCGAACAGCTCCAGCATCCTGTCGGCGCGGTATTTGAATATGGTTTCAACATTCGACTGAACAAAAAGCCGATTGACCAGCGCACCCCCTGGAGGACGGTAACATACCCGATCACGGCACATGGTCCCCCCGCGAACCTCCTCAAAGGTATGCAGGTGCACCCACTTACGATAAGGCCCCTTGCGCTGGGTGTCCTCGAACTGCGCCGGCGCTTTCCAGCGGGTGATCTCCGTTTTCCACTTGAACGGAACGCCATGCATCGTCAACGCGTAGTCAATTCGAGCACCCGTCCTCATCTCAAGCGGAAGCGGCGTGAGTATCCTAAATTGAACCGTATTCGGCGTTAGCTGCTGCAAATTCTGTGCGTCAGCAAAAAACGCAAACACGTCTTCTCGGGGACGTGGCAGCCAAACCCCTGCCTCCAGAACATAATCACCCTTATTTCCCTTCCAAATGGATAGGTATTGCTCAACAACATCGTTTTGCGTTGTAATCATATCCTATACCCATCGGGCAATCCGCGAAGAGCTTACGAAAATAATCAGGAAATGATCATCATGGAAAAGATGCGAGTCGGCATAAGCACTTGCCTGTTGGGTGCCAAGGTCCGCTTTGACGGCGGCCACAAGAAGGATGCCTATGTCATGGGTACGCTCAATGACTATTTTGAATGGGTGTCCGTTTGCCCTGAGGTCGAAGTCGGTATGAGCACGCCCCGCGAATCACTGCGCCTGGTGGGAACCGAAGACGACCCCCGCTTGATCACCAACAAGACGGGCGAGGATTGGACTGAGCGGATGAACCGCTACGCCAAAAAGCGGGTGGCCGCTCTTAAAACAAACAACCTGCACGGCTACATTCTGAAAAGTAAGTCGCCGAGCTGCGGTATGGAACGGGTCAAAGTGTATACAGACAAAGGCATGCCCAACAAAAATGGGCGCGGCTTGTTTGCAAAGGTCCTGCTCGAGCAGATGCCCTACTTGCCCGTGGAAGAGGAAGGTCGCCTGCATGATCATCGCATCCGCGAAAACTTCATTATTCGCGTCTTTTCTCACTATCGGTGGGACCAAATGCTGGCCCAGGGACGCGTCGGCGTAAAGCAACTCGTCGCCTTCCACGCGGAGCACAAATTCTTAATCATGGCCCACAGCGAAACGCACATGCGACAGCTCGGCAAGCTGGTTGCCCAGGGCAGCGCACAGAAGCCCGCCGATCTGGTTAAAACCTATGGCGAACTCTTTTTTGAAGCACTCACCCGCAAGGCCACCATCCGCCGCCATGTCAACGTCCTGGAACACATCGCGGGCTTCTTCAAAAAGGAAATATCGGCAGAGGATCGCGCGGAGCTGAAAGGCGCCATCGAAGACTATCGCCTTGAGCTGGTGCCTTTGATCGTACCGATGACCCTCATCCGCCACCACACCCGGACCATTAAGGACACCTATATCAGTAACCAAGTCTACTTGAACCCCCACCCCAAAGAACTGATGCTCCTCAATCATGTCTGAGCCGCAACCGCGTTTGTTCACGCATGCTTTTCATAATCACCTTCATATGAACCCAGACACAAACAACACGTCGATTGGACACGCGTCGGCAGATGACGCCATCCCGTATCTGCTCGAATTGCACGGGGGACGTATGTACAACATCGGCATGCGCTTGTGCCGCAATCACGCGGACGCAGAAGACATGGTGCAGGAAACCTTTCTACTGGCTTACAAAAACTGGGACCAATTTGAAGGCCGCGCGAATATCACGACGTGGTTGTACACGATCTCCGCGCGCGTTTGCCAACGCATGCACCGCTTACGTTCGGGTCAGCCTGCGCACATGGAGTCACTCAACGAACTGCTTCCATTTGGCGACACGAAGATGGCACGCCTTCCGAGTCAAGAGGACGACCCGGCCGCACAGACCTTACGCGCCGATCTAATTGTCCACATAGAAACCGCCATCAGTGCTTTGCCAGTTGAATTTCGCATCCCCATCATTCTCAGAGATATCGTGGACTTAGCCATCGAAGACATCGCAAACATTCTTAATATCAAGCCCCAGACGGTCAAAACGCGCATTCACCGCGCTCGCTTGCGTGTCTTGAAAGCCGTCAATGGGCACTTGCCACAGGAAGACGCCCCCCCGCCCGCGTACTCGAAGCAGATGTGTATGGATCTACTGCGGGCGAAGCAGGAGGCCCTTGACCGAGGCGTCTCCTTTCCACATGGGCAGAACATCCTATGCGAACGTTGCTCCGCCGTCTTTGCATCTCTCGACCTTGGGCGCGATCTCTGCCGCGAACTGGGAAACGGCGCGATACCGCCGGCGCTGCGCCAGAAACTTCTCTCGGAACTGGCCTGAAACACGCCATATTTCCAACAGATTTTGCTTTTTTCCGCCAAACTGATCTTTTCGGGGAACCCTTTCCACATCTGTGTCTCTTAATCTAACAGAAGGACGTATCGAACTTATCCTGATACGTAAATGGGAAACGAAAATGAACGACACTGAAAACGCAACCGCCAGGCCTGATGATGCTTTCGATCGTTATGCCTGTGCGCTTAACGTACTCGCGAACTTGCAACGACTGAGACGCATCGCATTCCTTGCACAGCTCAGGCAGATTTGTTTGATTGCAGCCCTGCCACGGGGTAAGACATCGTGGTACAAGACCGAGACTCTCGCTTGCCTAAACATGCTTAATTGCATACGGAGCCAACCATGAACCGACTCAGCCTTAGCCAATTCAGTATGCGCCACCCGTGGCTAACCCTTCTTGCTGTGATAATCGGCACAGGATTCACGTTGTCCCAGTTTCCGAAAGTGCATTTTGACAACGATCCGGAAAACATGCTTTCGCCCACCGAGTACGTTCGCGTTTTTCACAACGAGGTCAAACAGACCTACAGCCTGTATGATTTCGTCATCGTCGGCGTCGTCAATACCACGCACGAGGATGGTGTCTTCAACGTTGAAACCTTGGGCAAGATTGACGTCCTCACAAAACAGCTATTGAGTCTGCGGCGCGACGCGCAAGGCCACCCCATTGTCGACAACCCCGAACGTGGCGAAGCGCCCTTTGCCCCGGAACTTCTGGCGACGAGTGCGCGTAAGCGATTCCTTGCAGGCGTCTTTGGGAACGACCCCGAAGCGCTCTTTGATGAACATGGTGACAGCGTCATTGTTGGCCGCGAACTGATCAGCCCGAGCACGGTGGATAACATCAAGCAAGCCGAGTTAGGCCAACTAAAAATTGAATACCTCATGGAAGCCCCACCTGCCACGCGTGCAGAAGCCCTCATCATTCGCGATGACGCCTTGGGCAATCCGCTTTATCGCGGCACACTGGTCTCCGAGGACAGTCAGGCCATTGCCATCTACATCCCCATCTCAGAGAAATCTTACAGTTACAATGTCGCAAACCTTGTCACAGCATTGACGTCCACTTGGGGCGGCGACGAGGCGGTCTATATAACGGGGCTACCCGTCGCGGAAGACACGTTTGGCACCGAAATGCTCATCCAGATGGCCACCTCGGCCCCCTTGGCTGGATTGGCCATATTTGTGCTGCTCTTCCTGTTCTTCCGAAGACTATCCCTCATTATCGCTCCCATGATCGTGGCGATTGTGACGGTTGTGGGCACGATGGGTTTACTGATCGGTCAGGGATTGGCGATTCATATTATGACGTCCATGATCGCCATCTTTCTGATGCCGATCGCGGTGGCCGATTCAGTCCATATTTTGAGCGAGTTTTTCGACACCTATCATCGCTTTCGCGACAAAGCGAAAACGCTCACGCACGTGATTGGGCACCTCTTCAAACCCATGCTCTTTACGACCCTGACCACGATGGCCGGATTCGCCTCGCTCGCCCTCACCCCGATTCCACCGGTACGGATATTTGGCATTTTCGTCGCCATCGGCGTCGGGCTTGCCTGGTTACTGACCATGACCCTGATACCCGCTTATATCGTACTTTTTGTACCCAAGCGCGCCTTGCGAGCGGCGCTAAAGTCGACCGAGGATGGCGCGGGCCGCAGATCCCGACTGGATCCCCTGCTCGAATGGTGTGGGCGATTTTCATATCGCCGCTGGAAGTTGATTCTTGGCGCGGCGCTTATCCTGATTGCGATTTCGGGCGTCGGCATATCGAAAATTGTCGTTAACGACAACCCGGTCAACTGGTTTACGACCTCGCACCGTATACGGATTGCGGACCGGGTCCTCAACGCACATTTTGGTGGCACGTACACGGCCTACTTGACCCTACAACCCGAATCAACACAGGACATGTCCTTTGGGAAAATCGCCTCCGCCATACATCGTTCCGCTCAGAATCGATACGACGGGAATCCACCTGCCACCATGCAGCCGTTTCTCGACACGCTAACGGAACTCGCACAACAACAGCCCGATGCCACGGGGCCGGAACGACGTGCGTGTTTTGCACGCCTCAAAGACGTCGCCGATCAAATCGATGCGAACAGCTCCAAATCATGGCAGGAACTTGGCGCCGCCATTAATTACCTGGATCCTGAAACGCTAACCCATACGCTTTTGGAATCCGAAGTGCTGGAAACCCCGGGCGCAACGCAAGCGGCAAAAACACGCCTGCTTGCTGAACTCAAGCAACATGTGGACGCCGCGGGAGCCGACCTGCAGGAACGCGCGCTTCAAATCACGGATCAACACCTCTCAGCCTCGTTGCGCGGATGGCTCACCGAACAAGAGGCCACCCTTACCGCACCGGCATTCAAACAGCCCACGGTCCTGCGCTACGTCGCAGAACTGCAGCAACATCTGATGACAATGCCGCACGTTGGGAAAACAACGTCCGTTGTGGATGCGCTCAAAAAGGCGTCTTATGAACTCCAAAGGGACCCGTCCTCGCCAATCGCCTCTGACGCACCCGACCTTGCGTACGACAGTGTGCCGGATACTCCTTCGGCCATCGCACAGGTTTACGCGCAATTGGAAGGCATGAAAAAGAAGGACAGCCTCTTTCACCTGGTCACCCGGGACTACCGACAGGCCAACCTATGGGTTCAGCTGACCAGCGGAGACAATAAGGATATGGAGAGCGTGCTGCGTGCCGTCGACGCCTACACAAGCAGCAATCCCCCACCCGCAGGCCTAAAGGTGGGCTGGGCAGGACTGACCTATATTAACGTGGTTTGGCAGGACAAGATGGTCGCGGGCATGTTGAGCGCACTGGGCAGCAGTTTTCTGGTTGTGCTCGTGCTGATGATGCTTCTGTTTCGATCTCCCCTGTTCGGTCTCCTGTCAATGATTCCCCTGAGTGCCACCATTGCCCTCATCTACGGACTGATTGGTTGGGCGGGTAAAGACTATGACATGCCGGTGGCCGTACTGTCGGCACTAACGCTGGGACTGAGCGTGGACTTTGCGATCCATTTTCTTCAACGCGCCCGAGAACTGGTAAGGCTACACGGACATTGGAACCTGGCCATCAAGGACATGTTTAAAGAACCCGCCATGGCCATCAGCCGAAATGCCATAATCATTTCGGTCGGGTTTACACCGCTGCTGCTGGCCCCTCTGGTTCCCTATAAAACCGTGGGCTTTTTTCTGGCCACCATCATGGCCGTTTCATGGTTGGCGACCCTCTTTCTTCTGGCTGCCCTCGCAACCATGTTGCAACGCTATCTCTTTAAACCTTCCAAGCAAACAACGGAGTAAACATATGAAAACGTCTTTGTTCTTTTCGTTTCTTACATGGATGGCCATGCATGGCGCTATGGCTCAAGACACACTCACTGTCGATCGCATTGTCGAGAAAGCCAACCAAGCCGCTTACTATGCCGGCAGCGACGGACGGGCTGACGTGCAGATGACCATTACGGACGGGAACGGTGGCCAACGTCAGCGTGCGTTCACGCTTTTACGACTGAACCTCGCCAACGGAGACCAGAAGTTTTACGTCTACTTCAAAGAACCTGCCGACGTGCGCAAGATGGCTTTCCTCGTATGGAAGAACGTCGATCCCGAGACAGAAGATGACCGCTGGCTCTGGCTGCCGGCATTGAACCTATTGCGCCGTATTGCCCCGGGAGACAAGCGCACCAGCTTTGTAGGATCCGATTTTGTCTACGAAGACGTGTCCGGGCGGGACATCACCCTCGACCATCACGAGCTTACCGAGACACGCGACAATCACTATATTCTCAAGAACACGCCTCGTGACGCCGAATCCGTCGAGTTCTCGTATTACAACGTCTGGATCGACAAGGACACCTTCCTGCCGCGCAAAGCTGAATACTACGACAGAAGTGGAAAACTTTACCGACGCGTCGAAGCAACCCAGGTGGAGACCATTGAAGGGCATCCAACCGTCACGACGTCACGCGTCGATGATCTCAACACCGGCAGCCATACGGTGAACATCTTCAGCAAGGTGAACTATGATATTGGTTTAAAGGAAACCATCTTTTCTGAACGCTTTCTGCGCCGTCCACCCCGCGAGGTGCAGTAGGCATGAACGCACCGGCGCATTTTACAGTCACCTTGATTTGCACAGGGCTCGTCGCCATGGCGGCGCATGCGGCAGAACAACCATCGCCCATCGCGGCGCTTGGACTGCATGGTTTTGCAGACACGAGAGTCGGCATGCGCACACAGCACGACGCGAACCAGGACGATGTAAGCCTGGCCGAAGCACGCCTCCAGCTTGACGCCCAGCGTTATGTCGGCCCTGTCAGCGCCCAATTTCGTGCGGATTTTCTGTACGACGACATGATCAACGGACAGCCACTGGACATCGAGCAAGGCAAGGGCTGGATCGATCTGCGTGAGGCCAACCTGCAGTTCTCCCCTATGGCAATGATGGATGTCAAAATGGGCCGCCAGATACTGACCTGGGGCACAGGCGATTTACTCTTTATCAACGACTTGTTCCCGAAAGATTATCAGGCTTTCTTTATCGGGCGCGACGAGCAGTACCTGAAGGCCCCTTCGGATGCTATCATTACCAGCGTATTCCATGAATGGGTCAACGTCGACCTTGTGTATACGCCTCGCTTCGACGCCGATCGCTTCATCTCGGGTGAGCGCATTTCGTTTTACAGCCCGCTCGCAGGGGCACGCGTCGGTCAACACGACCCGGTCCATGCCGAACGCCCGGACGATTGGTTACAGGACGACGAAGTGGCCCTTCGCCTATCGCGAAACCTAAGCGGCTACGAATGGGCCTTGTATGCTTATCATGGCTACTGGAAAAGTCCGCGCGGATATAACAGCGACACGGGCAAGGCGACCTTCCCGCCGATGCGCTCTGCGGGCGCGAGTATGCGCGGACAGATGGCCGACGGCATTGGAAACGTTGAAGTGGCCTATTTTGATTCCATCGACGACCCGAATGGTGACGATCCTGCCGTGCCGAACAGCGAAGCGCGCCTGTTGCTCGGCTACGAACGCGAAGTGGTCCAAAACCTGACCGGCAGTGCCCAGTATTATGTTGAGCAATTACAGGATTATGCAGCATTGCGCAGCACGTTGCCCACGGGTCAGCGGGCGGGCGACGAAACACGGCATGTGGTCACGCTGCGACTCACGAAAATGCTGTTAAGTCAGAACCTGGCCCTTTCCTTGTTCACCTTCTACTCCCCCTCTGATGAAGACGCTTTTATACGCCCGCGCGCCACCTACAAAGCAACGGACAACTGGTCGATTACGGCTGGAGGAAATGTCTTTTTGGGTGAACATGAACACACGTTCTTCGGGCAGTTCGAAGATAACAGTAATCTGTACGTCGGAGCACGTTACAGCTTCTAAATAAAAGAGGATACATGACCATGACCGTTGACAATGGTGTTCGCGTCGTAGCTGGTAGTTTTATACTCGTGAGCCTCGCTCTGGGGCACTGGCTAAGCCCCTGGTGGTTCTTGTTTACCACCTTTGTGGGCGTCAACCTCATTCAAAGCGCCTTCACTGGGTTTTGTCCGGCTGCGATGATTCTCAAAAAGGCAGGGCTGAAGTAGGCCGCCAAGCAGTCGAACGCATACCACACACTCGGCCGCTCCTGGCGCTGCCAGCCTGGCCCTTCTTTTTTCTGCAATCGTACCGACCCGAGCTCCTAACTTGGAGCGGTGGTTTTTACATAGTCGCGCTGCGGGTTTTGTGTGACGGTCTCGACAACGTGTCAACGACCCTGTAGGTCCGCGCGAATGAAGCTGCGAGCGACACGACCATCGAGGCCACACCGCCCGTCAACGCGTTCACGGCTTAGTAAACATTAAGAAATGCGGCCTTTTCATGCCCGGCATTCGTCCCTATGGGATGCTAGTGACTCCGAGGTGTGGTCCCGATCGACTAAGCCTTTTTAGGCTTAATAAAAAAGGTAATCAGAGCCCCTGAAATCAATACAGCACTGATTAGAGATATCGGCGGC
>JBLHHU010000090.1:0-11835 GCA_047615735.1 Kiritimatiellia bacterium
AATCGGATTGCGCGAATGTCTAACGTGTTAGACATAGGGTTTAGATCTCTCTGGAAACGTCTTCTCTATATACAGGAATCTCAATGAAGCAATTCGCCAAAGGCGGTCTTAAGCGCAAGTGGTTTGTCGCCTATTTCCTCATGTTTATTTTGCCCACGGGCTACATGATCTTCATCATCCACATGCTCGTTGGGGAACTTGACGCCTTGCAGGGGCCTGAATCCTTTTCGCGTTTAAGCATGCTCATGGGTATCCCTGCTGCGATCGTCATGTCGGTATCGGCATTTGTTCTGGTCAGTCAATCCACGCGCCAATTATCAGAAACGTCGCGCGTGGCTGAAAAGTTGATCGACGAAATTATTCCCGAGCGGCCCAGGCACGAAACCGCCGATATGGATGAAGCTCAGCGAATTTCGTCCTATGTCACAGACATGATCGCGGAGTTGCGTAACAAGCTCATGGATATGGACCGTTACGCTCAGGATTTAAAAACAGCCAATAACAAGCTCGTTGAAATCGCCGTTAATGATGGTCTCACCGGTCTTTACAACCATAAGCATGCCATGCACACCCTGCAGATTGAGCTGGAGCGCGCCATTCGCTTCAGTCATCCACTGTCCATTTGCATGATCGACATCGACGGCTTCAAAAATTTCAATGATACCCATGGTCATCAGGCTGGCGACAAAGCCTTGAAGCGTGTCGGGCGCCTCATTCTGGACAACATTCGAAACGTTGATATTGCTGCTCGGTACGGCGGTGAAGAGTTCATGGTCATTATCCCGGAGACGATGCCTACCGATACAATGGAGCTGGCCGAGCGCGTCCGAAGCGCAGTCGAGTCTGCCGAGTTTTATGGCGGTGATGGACAGGCGGTCTCATTGACCGTCAGTATCGGCGTCGGCGCTTATATGGGCCTGATCGTGACGCCGGAAGAGCTTGTCGCTTCGTCCGATAAGAACCTATACAAAGCGAAACGCACGGGCAAAAACAAAGTTTGCCTCTGGACGGAAGAGCAGGTCGAGATTCCCGTCATGGGAGCCTGAGAAGCCTGCTGGTGATCCATTTTCCCTGATCTTTCTGTCGTTGTTAATATTTAGTATTACGAAATATTATCTTCGCAAACAGTTGGGGATAGGACTATTCTTTCTGTCATCCGGTAGAAGGGTTCGCGCCGTGTGAGCCATGCCGCTGTAACGCTTGGATCGAAAGGAAATGCGCAATGGCCAGCTCCCGCGACACCAACGAAATTGAGGCCATACTGACGACGGGTAAGCGCATTCGCGATTACATGTGCCGTGCCCAGATGGAGGTTCTAGGAACCGATCCAGCGCTGGCCTCCATGCGTGAACTAACGCTACAGCAAATGGCGACCGCAATGATCACGCTTGAACGCGGGCCGCTTTCATTGAATCAACTCGCCCACATGTTAGGCGTGTCGCCTGCTTCGGCATCGACCATGGTCGATCGTCTGATCGAAAAGGGCGTACTCACGCGCCATCACAGTCAGGAAGATCGCCGAAAAATAGTTATTCGCATCGCCGCCGAAACAGGGAAGAAGCTTTCCGTCGTGCAACAGGCCATGCGTAGCGCGATGGATCGCCTCACGGCCAAACTTGGACGCGACACGACACATCAATGGTTCGACGTGATGGGTCGGATCGGCGTCGCTCTGGATACACTCGAATCGGATGAAAGGGAAGTTCATGAATAAGCCAAGCGGTAAAAAGGTGCTGATCCTCGCGCGCGTCATCGTCTGTGTCTGTATTCTTTTGGTCGGCGTTGGTGTCAGCCGCGTTCTTGTCATGAACAAGAAGCCGCCACAGGTACACGCACCTGAAGAGCGGACTTTGC
Source organism: Kiritimatiellia bacterium (assembly GCA_047615735.1). Classification (GTDB taxonomy): domain Bacteria; phylum Verrucomicrobiota; class Kiritimatiellia; order UBA8416; family JAIOPI01; genus JAPKCZ01. The sequence continues at coordinate 1,855 of JBLHHU010000090.1, forward strand.
TTGTTTCCGGCATTGTCGTCGAGCTGGGCAGTTATGATATCCCTATTCGCGGGTTTGGTGAAATTCGCTCACTAAACGCCGTGATGATTACGCCGCAGGTGAGTGGCCTCGTGACGGCCGTTCACCCCCGACTCGAGGTGGGCGGCATCCTTGGCGAAAACGAACTTCTGTTTGAGCTCGATGATCGTGAGTTTCGTGCACGACAGGCTGAGGCCGCCGCAGGGGTTGCGCTTCAGGTCGAAACCATTTCACGTCTGCAAGCGCAATCCGAGCTGGACCAGGCTCGTCTTGTCAAAATGGTTCGAAATCAGGAGCTTGCACAGTCCGAATGGCATCGCGTTAATGCGCTATTCGTTGACCAGCAAGTCGGTACGCAGTCAGGTGTAGAAGCGGCTGAGCGTGCCTTCAATCTTACCTCTGACCAAACCGCCTTACTGGAGCGGGCCGTTAAACTCTATCCTGCCCAAATTCGTGAAGCCCAATATAATCAGCAGGCATTGGAAGCACGACTGCGCCTAGCGAGTCTTGATCTTGAGCGCTGCGCCGTGCGCTTGGCGAACGGGGGGCGTGTCACGGACGTTTCGATCGAGGTTGGTCAACTCGTCGGCCCGGCTCGACACGTGGTGTCGCTAGCAGACGATCGTCAGCTGGAAATACATGTGCCCATTGATAGCCGCGATGCGCGTGACCGTTTGCTTATGCAGGACGATGACAGCGGTGCGTTACGCCGTGGGCCATGTTTGGTGCAGTGGACGGAAGACGCCTCGAGCGAAATGTGGGGCGCGCAACTCGATCGAATCGTTCGATTCGATTCGGCATCACGCATGCTGATCGTCGCCGTCCGACTTAACCCCGACGAGGCTTTTTCCCAGACCGGTCGGCGACCCGCGGAAGGCATGTTTTGCCGAGTCGACATTCCTAGCGTACCGTTACGCAATACGTACAAACTTCCACGCGAAGCTGTCAGTTTTGAAGGTGACGTCTTCTTGTCGGTCAGCAACCGGCTGAGAACGATCCAAGTGGACGTCGAGCGCATGGATGAAAATGATGTCTACGTGGCTTCCGGCCTGCATCCCGGCCAAAAGGTAATCACGACACGCCTTGTCAACCCACTGGAAGGTTCGCGTCTGGAATGGCGCACCATCGCGCCCTGAGGAATCCCGGCAAGACTCATGAGAACACTGATCGCATCGATAATCCGAAACCGTGTCTTCGCCACCATCGTATTGGTGACGTTCGTGTTCGCGGGCGTACTCGCTTCGCGGCAAATGGTTCGTGAAACGTTTCCCAAGTTTTCGGAAGACCGAATAACTATTTCGGTTGCTTACCCCGGTGCTGATCCGGAGGAAGTGGAAGAGGGGATCAGTCGAAAAATCGAAGAAGCCCTTGAGGACGTCGAAGGAATCAAGGAGTTCGGAACGGAGTCGCGCGAGAACATCGGTGCAGCTGACATCCTTGTGAAAAAAGGATTCAATACGCGTGAGGTGCTTGACCGGGTGCGTAGTAAAATCGATACGATTTCAACATTTCCGGTTGATGCCGAACGGCCCGTTGTCGAAGAGGTCTTGATTGAGGAGCCCGTTGTGATGTTGGCATTGGCAGCCGACATGTCCGAGCAGCGTCTCAAAGAATGGGCGCAAGTCATCAAGGATGAGCTCCGCATGCTGCCGGATGTTTCTCAGGTTAATGTTTTCGGGGTACGCGATTATGAGATCGCGATCGAGCTGTCTGAGGAGCGCCTGCGTGAATATGATTTGACCTTTGAGGAGGTCGCAAAAGCTGTTCGGCGAAACAGTGTGACGCTCGCGGGTGGCATCCTTCGGACGGAAGGTGAGGATATCCGAATACGAACGCTTGGGCGTCGCTATACCGGCGCAGAAATGGCCTCGATCATTGTGATGGCGGAGCCGGACGGTGATGTTGTTACCTTGGAGCGCTTGGGTGATATTCGGGACGGATTTACGGAGGACCCTGCATTTGCCACGGTAAATGGACGTCGGGCCGTTTTCGTAAATGTCATGAAAACGGGCGACGAAGATGCACTCAAAATTTCGCGTGCCGTGCACCGCTTTATCGAACGCAAACGTGCGGAACTGCCCGATTCAGTCCAGCTGTTGCCGGTGTCGGATAGTTCGGACATGCTCAATGCGCGAATCCGTCTCCTAGTTCGTAACGGTCTGATTGGGTTAACCTTTGTGTTCCTCCTGCTTTGGTTGTTTCTCGATTTCAGGCTCAGTTTCTGGGCTGGGATGGGTATGCCGATCTCGATATGTGGTGCTCTGGTTGTGCTGTGGGCCGTCGGCGGTACGCTCAACATGATCTCGCTGTTCGGTCTGATCATGGTGCTCGGCATTATTGTGGATGATGCCATCGTCGTGGGTGAAGCGATTTACGTCCATCGCCGCAAGGGTGAATCGTCTGTCGATGCGGCACTGAACGGGTTGGGGGAGGTTGGGTTGCCCGTGTTCGCGGCCGTGATCACAACGATCGTCGCCTTTATTCCTTTGGGGTTCGTGGGCGGCATTATGGGCAAGTTTATCGCCATATTGCCTGTCGTGGTCATCGCGTGTCTTCTGGTTTCACTGGTTGAGTGTCTCTTTCTTTTGCCTGCGCATCTGGCGCATGCGCCAGACGACAACGGTGATGAAAAAGAGGCTGATGTCGGACGTGTAAAACAGTGGGGGCGACGTTTCCATCGCCGCACATCCGGGGCGCTGGAGTGGTTCGTCGAGCGGGCCTACGGGCCGTTTTTGACATTCGCCTTGAGATGGCGCTATGCCGCGCTTTGTGTTGCCATCTCCGTGCTTATGGTGACGATGGGCCTTGTCAAAGGCGGGATACTGAAGTTCGTTCTCTTTCCTTCTATCGATGGTTTCGTGATCACGGCAACGGTCGAATATCCGGACGGGACACCGTCCGAAACGACGCATGCTGCGCTTCTGCATATGGATGCTTCTTTCAAGCGTGCGATTGAAGGGCGCGAGACGGTTTCCGGTGAATCGCCTTTGCGCTACAGCATTGTTCTTGTTGGACAAACGTTGACGGGCGGGTTCGAGCGTGGCCCCAATGTCGGCTCCGTGCAAATTATTCTTCTGGATTCTGAAAAACGCGGTATTCCGTCGTCTGAGTTGCTCGTGGCTTGGGAGCGGGAAACCGGGCGGATTCCGGGCGTGGAAGCCTTAACGTTTCAGGATATGGACGTTGGGCCGCCCGGTGCTGATATCGAGTTTTGGATGAGTGGCGACAATATCGAAAGCACGGTGAAGGCCTCCGAGGCAATGAAATCACGTCTGGAGCAATTCGACGGCGTCTATCAGGTGCGGTCCGACTATCGACCGGGAAAAACAGAATTGCGCTTGCGGTTGAAGCCGGAGGCTCGCTCGCTAGGACTCAATGTTGGTGATCTTGCTGAGCAGATCAACGCCGGCTATTTCGGTGTCGAGGCGATGCGAATACAGCGGGGGCGTGACGATATTCGCGTCCGAATTCGATATGTTGAGGACGAACGCCGCAGTGTCGCAGACTTGCAGCAAATCCGTATTCGCACAGCACGTGGCGACGGTATACCGTTGATGTCTGTCGCCAATATCGAAGTGGGCGCAGGGTTCACGCAAATCTCTCGCAAAAACGGTATGCGGAACATTGCCGTCAGTGCGGCGGTCGATCTGGAGCGCGCGAATTCAGCTGAAATCGTTGATGAGCTAAGCGGGGCGTTTTTCGCCGAGCTGGCGGAGTCTTATCCGGACGTGTACGTCTCTATTCGGGGTGAAAAGAAGCGTTCAGAGGAGTCTCTCGGATCACTCAAAATCGGTTTCCCGCTCGCTATGGTTGGCATTTTCGTCATCGTTGCGACGATGTTTCACTCGTATGCGCAAACCGTGATCGTTTTATTGACGGTACCGTTTGGCATCGTCGGCGCCTTCTTCGGGCATCTTCTGATGGGGCGTGACTTGTCGATGATGAGCATGTTTGGCATCGTCGCTTTGGCCGGCGTCGTGGTGAACGACGCCATTGTCTTGATCGAAAGCATAAACAGCAGTCTGGCGCGTGGGGTCCCTTTCTTTGAGGCCATTCACAAAGGAGGCGCACGCCGCTTTCGACCTGTATTCTTAACGACTCTCAGTACGGTCGGTGGCCTGCTGCCACTTATTCTGGAGCAGGATTTGCAGGCGCAGTTTTTGATTCCGATGGCGTTGTCGATTGCAGGCGGTGTCTGTTTCGCTACCGTATTGACGCTTCTATTGATCCCGAGCCTGTTGGCTATTCTCAATGATATGCGGCTTGGCGTTTATTATTTGCGGCATGGTGTTGTGCCGACGCGGGAGTCCGTCGAACCCTCGTCGCACAGGCTTGCGCATAAAGAAAAGGCATGATGTGATGCAATCGACGTTCAGGCGTTTCAGGAATCGCGTTTACACAGCGCTGCTTTGCAGTGGGCTTTCAGTCACCACATGCATGGGCGCGGCGCAGACGCATTCAGCCGAAATCGGGTTGGGCGAGGCCATGCGACTCACCATTTCGCAAAGCCCCGTCCTTGTGCAGACGCAAGCGCGTATGGCCCAGGCAACAGCACGTGTGCAGCAATCGCGTTCTGCCAACGGGCCAAACATCTCGCTGCCCGCGTCAGTGTCACACCAGGAGTATGGCGAATCATCCACAATCGGTACGCTTTCGCAGCAATCGTCGGTTACCTATTATCGATTGGGCTTATCGGCATCGTGGACGCTGTTCGATGGTTTTGCTCGACGAAACCGAAATCTGAGTGCTGAGGAAGCCGAAACGCAATCTCGTGCAGCCTACGACGACAGCGTTCGCCTTCTCATGGGAAATGTTGCCGCGGCCTTTCATACAGCGCAACTGGCCGACGCAAATCTACGCATCGCGGCGGCCGATGAAACGTTCAATCGTCGCTCACTGAAAGAAGCGCAGGCGCGGTTCGATCTTGGTGCCGGATCTCGGAGTGAATCACTAAACTTCGAAGCGCGCGCTAACGCGGCAGCGTCTGAGGTGCTACGGCAGCGTGAACGCCGGACGACGGCCCAGACGGCTCTCGCCGAAGTGATGGGGCAGGCGACGGCAGCGCTTCCGCTGGGTGTGGTACCCGTGACGGAAGGGGACGGTTTGTCTTTACCGTTGAGTGGCACGAATGTCACGGATCTCATCAGGGCCGCGATGACGTTTCGCCCGGACGTTCGTGCTGCAAAGTTGGGCATACGGCGTTCGGTGGCCGATGTTGCCGTGGCCAAGGGCGAGCGTTGGCCTCATGTCGATCTTGGCGGTTCTTTGGACGGTGAGCGTCAGGATGATGCGTCATTCGACGGAGAGGATTTCGGAAACACCGTCGCGTTGTCGATGCGCTATGCATTTTCAGATGGCGGGCAACGGCGCGGACGAATTAGCGAAGCGCAGGCCGTTGTTGACGAACGCGAAGCTGTTTTGCAGGCGCTTTCGATTCGTGTGGCCTCGGAAGTGCGTCAGGCCTTGGCGTCCGTTGCGGGTACTGGGGCGCGGTTGGCCTTGCAGGAGCGCAATGCTGCAACCGTTTCTGAGAATCGAGATTTAACGGAGCGTGAGTATCGTGCCGGTCAGACGTCACTGGTCCGTTTGAATGAAGCGCAACGCGATCTGACTTCGGCGCAAGCTCAGCTCGCGCTGGCACGCGTTGCGCTGCGTCAGGCTCGGGTGCGGCTTTTGGTGGCGACAGGCGAAATTCTGTCGGTGTTGACAAAGCGGGAATAGCGTCGACCGTTGTCCGTTGAAAAAAGAGGGCCCTCGAGCTTTCGCCCGAGGACCCTCCGGGGGGGGGTAGGGAATGTATTAAATTGTTTCGTTGCCGAGCTTCATATACTCCCTCAGTCAACAACTGCAATGTATAACATTGTATAAAGTAGCGCAATGGTTATCTCGACTTTTTTTTCTGTCAATTGTTGTGTAATGATTTAACTATGCTCTTATGGCTGAAAACACCAATCATAACTTGCATGCAGAGCCTTACTTAGGGGTGGGAGAGGCGGCTGCCTATCTGAAATTGCATGAAGAGACATTGCGGCGGTTGGTGCGTGAAGGTGCGTTGCCTGGTGTCAAAATCGGGCGCTCGTGGCGGTTTAAGATCAGCGTTCTCGATGCCTGGGCGAATCGGACCAAGGCGGGCGGAAAGGCTAACTGTCGGCTCCTTTGCTTGGATGACGATCCCGTCGTGCTTCAAATACTGAAAGTCATCTTGGCCGAGCAGCCGTGCGAGGTGTTAGCTGTGTCCTCGTTGCTGGACGCGCAGGTGCTAATCGATGCTTCAGCGCCGACAGCGATGCTTCTCGACCTTCAGTTGGAGCATGGTGAATCCGGCGTCGAGTTGATGCGAAACAATCCTAAATTGGTCGCCAGCATTCCCGTGATTATTATTACCGCTTATCCCGACAGTAGCTTACTCAGCGAGGCCATGCAGTTGGCGCCTGTCACACTGTTGACGAAGCCGCTCGATCCAGATCAAATCTGCAGTACGATCAGTCGCTTGATCGCTGCTCAGCAAGAAGCACATTAGGCCTGTGTTTGTGCGGACTCGCCGACTTGGGTGTCGAGCGTGGAGCGTACCGCCGCGGCAAGTTGTTGGCCGAAGTAAGGTTTCGACAACCAAACGGCACCGGCTTCGGTGGCGGCTCGGCTGCGCTCCGTTGTTGAAAAGCCACTTACAATGATGCAGCGTACGTCCGGCGCTGTCGCTTTGATGGCCGTGTAAGCGTCCAGCCCATCGAACCCTTCGTCCATCACCATGTCGAGCATAACCAAGTCAAATAGTCTGCCTGCGGCTTGTGCGTCTTCATAAAGTTTGACGGCATCTTTTCCATTGGCGGCGATTTCGGTTGTGTACCCCAGTCGCGTCAGACTGCGGTGCAAGAGGTGTCGTTGCACGGCTTCGTCATCCGCGATCAGAATGTGTTCGTTGCCGCCCTTCGATTCTGACAATGGTGTTTGGACCTGGCTGCTGGGCTCTTCGGGTGAGAAGTAGAGCGTGAATTGTGTTCCTTCATCCAGGACGCTTTCGACGTCAAGATAACCACCGTGGTCTTTGATGATACCGTGGACGATGGCCAATCCCAGACCGCTACCGCTCTTTGGGGTCACATTTTTTTGACTATAAAACGGTTCGAATACGCGCGCCAAATCATCTGCGGCAATACCGCGACCGGAATCTGAAATTTTCAGGGCCACGTAGACATTGGGTTCGATCAATTCGTGTCCGACGATGGCCGCGCTGACGCGTTTACGTGTGCATGTGATGTCGATGTGCCCGATGTACCCGCTGGCGTCGGTCGCGTCAATGGCGTTACTGATGAGGTTGTAAAGACATCGCACGAGGTGGGATTCAGACCCGAGAATCCAGGCATCGGGGTCCACGCCCGATGCGTCAATGGTCAGCTCCGGTTTGTCGGCCAACAAGGCGCTGAGGTTAGGTTCGGACAGGCAGGTGTCGACAAGGCGTTTGACGTTCAATGGCAACCTGGTCACGCTGGCGGGACGTCCCATGGTCATCAAGTCGCGAATGACTTCGGCGGCACGACTGGCTGAATATTCAATGGTTTCTAGGTCTTGTTGAATTTGCACCAGGGAGGGCGACTGTGGGCCCTCTTTCAAACGGTTCAGATCTGAGCGGATCATCTCGGGTAGGGCGACCATTGGGCCTAAGATGTTGTTGAGGTCATGCGCGACACCGCCAGCCAGCAGTCCCAGCGATTCCAGGCGTTCTGCGCGTTCCAGTTTTCCAAGCAGTTCGCGTTCTTGTGCTTCGGCTTTAATGCGTTTAGTTGTTGCTGTCTCGAGCTGTTTGCGGGCGGTTTCGGCTTCTGTTGCCCGCGTGACCGCGCGGTCGCGTGCGCTGCGCCACTGCTTGCGCCGATGTCCGATTTCATCCAGCATACGATTAAACGCGTCGATCAATTCGCCGACTTCATCTTGCGAGTCTCCTTTGACACGGGTGCTGTAATCGCCTTCTTCGGTTGCGCGGCGAGCCGCATTGGCGAGGGATGTGATGGGCGCCGCGATCATACGCGCCAACTGTGATGTCATGAAATACACAATGACAAAGGCCAGCAGGATCACGATGATGAAAACGGCAGCTTCTCTCAAAACGAGTGCGCGCAGCCCGCTCATGTCCTGTCCGAGTACGACGGTTCCAAGAAACTGGTCTTGAACCATCACGGCCTGCTGTACCCATAGGGTCTTCTTTTCCAGCACAAAGATGTCGCTGCCGAATTTTTCCTCGAGTGTGTTCGGTGCGCTTGCGCCGTTCAGTTTTTGCGCGAAAATCTGGCCATCGTTGTCATAAATGGCAGCGAAACGGACATCGGGGCGTGATTCAAGGGTGCCGAGGACCTGTGATGCATCGTCGCGGATGTCGAACATCAACGCGGCGTGGCAGTTCTGGGCAATGATGCCGGCGAGCGTGATTAATTCAATGCGCATGTCGCGCGCGTGAATCACTCGGTTGAGCGGAATGTACGCGGTGCCAGTGATAATTAGGGCGACCGTACTGGCGATCATGATAATTGCCCTTAGTTTGTCGGCAAATTTGAATCTGCGAAACATCGTGTCCTGTGCCCCTTGTGTTTTCGGTGCTTGTCGCTATTCCTCGGAGGGCGAATAGACGCGGTGCGCGTTGCGTAAGAGTTGTGCGCTGGGTGATAACCCTGCGTCTGAAAAGGCTTCTCTATTGATGCCCCATCGAACGTGGTTTTCGGTGACCACGAATTGCAGCATGCCGCCCGACTCAAGAAAGCCGGGAAAGTCTCCGACGGTCAGGACTTTCGCGCCCTGTACGTCGGCGAGAATTCTGGTGAGATTTTCTTTTTCGGATTCGGCAATGTAAATGATGCGATGATGCCGCAGGTTGAGTTCGGGTTTGTATTGGCCTAAACGCGAAGTGGTCAAAGGCCGTTGTGCTTTTCCGATATGTCGCCCAGCGACGCTGTCGAATCGCGTTTCAAAAGGGTCGCGCCCGAGTATGGCAATCGAGACGGGTGTATTACTGGGCGTCAGGGTATCGTCGTTCCAGTGCACAAAGAACAGGAAGTTGTATACGTAGGCTGCCTTGATGTCGTATTCGTCGGCAGCCTCAACCCCTTTGGCTTGATTCGGGAGTGGCGACATCGTTATCGCTAGGCATGCGATTGCAGGAAGGAGGAGACGGTGCCGGGCCGTCGTCCTAAAGGCAGCGTGTTGCTGTTTGTCTGATCTGTTCCTGCAAGCGATCACGTGCTTCCCTCGTTCGTATGGTTCAGCGTAAAGGCTGCGCCCCGTCACGCAACTACCCTAGGAAATGCGCGAATCTGTATGTTAGCATACGACAAGCCCTTGTTTTTGCAAAGGGGAATACGCACGTGGGAGACGAAATAATAGGCTCGTTTGGGGGTTTGTGTGACGGAAGGAATGATGGGAAAAAGGCGGTTTTCTATCTTTTGGTGCCCGATTTACTCGTTGACTTTCCCGGGGTCGCTTTTTCGAAAATTCATTCCTTGCGCTTGGGTTCACGCGCCTTGCAAATTTTGAATCGGCGAATTTGACCCATTTAGCAACTGGAGGTTTAATGAAAAAAATCATGGCGTACGTGCTGGCCCTCGTCATCGTTGGCGCAGCGTCGGCGGTTTGGGCATGCGATTCTTGCGATGCGCATAAAAAGGGCCACAAACATAAACACGGTCACAAACATGCGAAAGCCGACGCGGCTGTGCTTTGTGGCGAGTGTGGTCCGCTCAAAGGCGGCGATGTATGCTGCGCCAAAGATGCCAAAATCTGTGCTAAATGTGGCTTTGCTAAGGAGGCACCGGCCTGCTGCAAGCTCCGCAAGGGCGAGGGCAAAGACATCAAACTGTGCCCAAAGTGCAAAGGCATCGCTGGTTCGAAGGCATGCTGTGCGAAAAAGGATGAATGAAGCGCAAGGAAGAAAAAGTGAACGCCGACCTGGTCATCGCCTAATTCATTCGAGTGAGG
>JBLHHU010000091.1:0-11792 GCA_047615735.1 Kiritimatiellia bacterium
GATAAACGCGTTCTGTCAATAAATCGCAAAACGCCTTGGGACATGCGCGCTCTGGAAAGGACGCCGAAGGTCTATCCTGCACCGAATCGCCCAGTGCGTGGCATGCGCTCGCTGTTTTACGAGGGCGCTGATTACAAAGGCGCGCCGACTCGGGTCTTCGCATATTACGGGACGCCCGCAGGCAAACCTCCTGCGGGTGGGTGGCCCGCCGTTGTTTGCGCTCACGGCGGCGGAGGCACTGCTTTTTCCACGTGGGTGAAGTACTGGAACGATCGCGGTTACGCTGCGATCGCCATGGACCTGGAGGGCCATCTGCCAGGCACGCACTGGTTTCAGGTGGAGGGCAATTACCCCGCGGGGCAGGGGCACGAACATGCCGGGCCCGCACGCGTCGGTTGGTTCGGGGACATTGCTCTGCCAGACACTGAGCAATGGTTCTACCATGCCGTCGCGGACGTGATACGCGCCAACTCGTTGCTACGTTCTTTTCCTGAAATCAACGCCGACAAGATTGGGCTTACAGGTATATCCTGGGGCGGTACCATTGCGAGCGCGGTCGCTGGCGTGGATTCGCGTTTTGTTTTTGTGGTTCCGGTTTACGGCGGCGGGTACATTCACAAGCATGATATGACGCCAGAGCAATACGCGGAATACCTTGCCAAGTGGGATCCGTCCGCTCATTTGCCGCACGCAAAGATGCCGATGTTGTGGGTGAGTTCTTATTCCGAACCCGTTTTTCGTGTGGATCTCTTTAGCAAATCCGCCGCGACATCTGGCGGGCAAAGTCTGCTCTGTCTGCGTCCATGGCTCATTCATGGCCATGGCTACGGATGGGAGGAGGCTTGGGAAATCTACGCCTTCGCGAATAGCATTGTTCTTGGCACAGATCCGTTGCCCGTGTTCGAGCGCCCAGTGGTCGATATGGAAAATGGATCCGTAAGCGCCGGTTTCAAGGGCGACGTGACGGGTGCCTTGCTCAGCTATACAACGGCCGGCGGACCTTGGAAAGATCGCAAGTGGGCCAATGTCGAATGCGAGATCAAAGCGGGTAAAGTCGTTGGAATCAGTACCCTGCCTCGTGCAACAAAGGCATTTGTGATTAACGCTTACATGAAGAGCAACCTGGTCAGCTCCGAGATTGTTGTCCTTAACGAGTAAGCGACTGATCCCCGGAGTCCACCGACTGGCGTCGGCCGCTACGGGGTTGACGTCCTCACGTAGCCGCCGACGCCAGTCGGTGGACTCGGTGGAGCCTTACTTAATCTCGTTTTTGCCGGGCAGCATGCGCCCTTTGGCGTTGAGCGCGTAGGCATTCCACAGCGTTGCATAGGACCAGGTCGGTAGCCACCAGCTGTCACGGTGATCTTTGTCTTTTGGAAATGTTTCCTGGGCATAGACGGCGTTTGTTGTCCAATCGTGAAACGCGCCTTTGTTTTCGGAGACATTGACGAGTTTCACAGGCCCTTTTGACGCATCGGCGTCAGGCGGAAGCCGCATGGCCATGGCTGTTTCGAAGAAATTCAGCATCAGTGATTCTTGGCCGTCGATGATGTGGTGCGTGCCCTGTACGATGGTGACATGGATGCGTGCGCCTTGCTTCCGAGCGGCCGCGATGTTCGTGAACATCGCTCTGCGTTCATGATCCTGATTGTATCCGGGTGAACTGATCTTGTCGTTCTTGTCCCAAATGGTTTGCCCAAACACCTGTGTGGCGGCCTGCGATATTTTTTCTCTGCTGTTCTTCTCGATAGGAGAGACATAGCCGTAGGGTAACGTTTCGGCCGCCTTGCCGGTGCCGAGATCGTTGTTATGTCCAAAGGCTGATTTAAATAGGCAATAGGCGATGATGCGTTCCGGCATGACGTGTAAGCTGCGCTGAATGTAGGCTGCCGCATTCGAGTGGGACCACAACAGTAATGGTGCGTTGGCAAGTTCGGGGTGTTTTAATTCTGTCGCGGCGTCCGATAGGGTTTTGGGTATGGATGGGACAAAATGCGGTTCTTTGAACGTCAATTCATCGGTGCGGCTCAACAACGTCGCGATCCCGAGCTTTGCGCCAAGGTGTTGTTGAATCACGCGAACCATTGTGGCGCCATCGCCCCAGCGCGGGGCAACGAAGACGGCTTTGACGACCGCGTTGTTCGGGGGCATCCATAGTTCCCACTCGGTTTTGTCCGCTGCTTGTGACTGTATGGACAGGCACATTATGAGCGTGAGAATCAGGCGTGTGTAATGTTTCATTCTGCTCCATTCACGAGCTGCGTCACCTTTTGCGATGTTGTTGCGCCCCACATGGCGTATCCGTGTCGTGTGAGGTGCACACCGTCCTTCAACATGTCTGTGCGCAGGTTGCCGTCTGGATCAAGAAAGTTGGTGTTCAGATTCATGTAGTGAACACGTTTGCCATCATGCATCTTGGCCAGGTAAGCATTGGCGTCTTTGATCTTCGCGTTGCGTCCATCGTGCGTGACAGGGAAAATGCCGAGCAGGAGAATTTTGGCATCGGGCACGATTTCGGTCAGGCGTTGAATCACGGTCCCCACGCCGAGTGCCATTTCGCCCGGCGTGTTCATGCCCGAGTTATTCGTGCCAAGCAAGAGCACCACGAGTTTGGGCGTTTTGCCATCCAACTCGCCATGGTTCAGACGCCAGAGCACGTTCTCTGCACGGTCCCCTCCGATGCCGTTAATGACAGGCCTGTGTTTTCCAAAGTGTTTGTTCAGCAGGTCGTGCGGCCAACCCTCTGTAATCGAGTCGCCCAGGAAAACCACATCAAAATTGTCGTGACTGTTTCGGGCGAGAATTCTGTGATGGCTTGGCATGAACCAACGCACACCGCCCTGTACGGGGTGGGTGGGGTTGTTGTGCGATGTGATGGTCACATCCGGCATGCCCGTGATGGTTGCGCGGGCTTTGTTTTCACCTGCGGCGGAAATCACCAGTGCGGCGCACACCAGCGCCTGTAGGGAGGCTTTTAAAACCCTGTGGCGTCGGACGTTTGAAGTGTCGTTGTCGAGTAGTTCTGTATGGGTCATATTGCGCCTGTGTTGAGGTGGAGCGTCGAGCACTGTTTAGGATCGCAGCAAGCATGGCGTGAAGGGCTCTATAACGTCATGTCGGATGTTTATCCGACATGACGCTACGCACGTCGTACGTTAATTTTAGGAAGGTAAGCGTGATTTTAGTTGTGAGCCCTCTTGCATGGGCTAAACGGAGTAAAAGGAAGTGTCATGAAGATAGCGAAATTGAGTCGAATCGTCGTTTTGGGCTTGGTTGTTGGTTTGATGGGTGCGGGACACGCTCTGGCGGAGCCCGTTGCGCTTCCGGCGACCGTTCCTGTTGGCAACGCGAACAATCCGGGGGACCGCACTGGTTTTGGCTCCGTTCCCTACAATTATCGCATCGCGAAGCACGAAGTGACCATGGCGCAATATGCCGCCTTCCTGAATGCGGCCGTGAAGCAACGCACCGTGGGCTATCTCTCCCAGATGAGCCGCTACGGTTTGGAGCGGGTTGGGCACGGTACAGAAAAGGATTTCATCGTCAAGGCAGGCTGGGAAAAGAAACCCGCCGTATTGACGAGTTGGAATGATGCCGTTCGCTTTGCGAATTGGCTGACCAACGGCATGGGCGACGGCAGCACCGAGGATGGCGCGTATAAGTTCATCGACGAATGGGGTGAAAAGACACTCAAGATGCCGGACCATGCTGCGCTCGCCGCTGGTTCTAAAGTTCATTGGGTCCTTGCGAGTGAAAACGAATGGTACAAAGCCGCCTATTATGACCCAGGCAAGAATGGCGGCGCGGGTGGCTATTGGCCATACCCAGCGCCTGGCGGGAATCCGCCTGCGGCGAATCTAGGGTCGACCACGATGATGGACGTCGGCAGTTTTCCTGCATCCAAGAGCGCCTATGGCACCTTGGATCAAGGCGGCAGTGTCTGGGAATGGAATGAAACAAAGGCGGGCGGCAATTGCGGCGTACGTGGTGGGTCCTTCTGGCACAACGACAACGCGCAATACATGGCCTCTGGGACACGCTATTGCACAAACCCTCCGGGCTTCGTTTACGACAATTACGGTTTTCGCGTTGTTGCTCTGGGTGGAAAAGCATCGAAGTAGCAGCAGGGGTACACCGAACGCACGGGGCGACTGTGTCGACCACCGTGTTTGAACCGACACGCCGCACGTGTGTCCTTTCTTATCACGATTTGACAGAAGCACTATGAAGGCAAAGGGAATATCTATGAAATCGTTTACCATGTACGCACTCGTTGCCGCGGGGATGCTTTTAGGCATCTGTTCCGCTGAGGCAAAAACCTATTACATCAGTTCCTCTGGCGGCAATGACAACTGGAACGGGCTCGCCGAAAATCATGCCGGTTTCAACGGGCCATGGAAGTCGCTGACGCACGAGGACATTACCTTCGGACCCGGCGACCGTATTCTCCTGAAATGCGGCGATACTTGGGATGACATGCTGCGCCTGAAGGGAAGCGGAACAGCGAAAAATCCCATCCTTATTGGATCCTACGGCGAAGGCCCCAAGCCGATCATCGACCGGCAGGACTACAACAAGGATTTGATGGGTATCCATTTGTACGATCAGGGCGGCATTAAAATCGTCGGTCTCGAATTCAACCGCTGCCAAACGGGTATTTTTGGTGAATATTCCAAAACATGCCCCACGCAAAACTTCGTCTGGATTGAGGACTGCTATTTCCATGACTCGCTTTTGTATGGGAACTACAAGACCTATCCCAAACCGCGTAACATCGGTTTGGGCATCTGTTTCTTTTCACATGATCGCGCCAACCGTTTTGTGCTGACCGACATGATGATCAAGAATTGCGTCTTTCGACGACTGGCATCGGCCGTCTGGACCAACAGCCATGACAACTTCAACCCGAACGCGTCTTATATCTACAATTTCAAGAATCTGGTTATGGAAGGCTGTCAGTTCCTCGAGGGCTATCAGTGGCAGCAGGGCATCCGTGGCGTGGATACGGGCGCGATGCGCGACTGCATCACGCACAACGTTGGTGAAGGTTTTCGGGCATGGAACGGCGTGGCCGGTTCGATGTTCTTCCGCTGCAAGGACTGGGTTTTCGAGGATAGTGAATGGAGCTTCGTTTCGATTGGTCTGGGTAGCGGCGACGGCGAGGCGTTCGACTTTGAAGGCAACTGCGACAACATGACGATGCGTAACTGCATTTTTCACGACACCGACGGGCCTGGTTTTCTGATGTGTTGTTACGCCTCCGACGGTCATCCCAACAAGGGGATTGTCATGGAGAACTGCATCATCAACGGCAAGTCGAAGCGTCCCATTGGTTTGCCGCGCTGCGCGATTGTTAATACGACGGACTGGACCGAATCCGTCTGGAAAAATTGTCGCTTTTATTTGTCGCCCGGCGAGACGCTCATGAAAGTCATGGATCCAGAAAATGACAAAAAAACATCATTCGTCGATTGTCTTGTCAAAAACCTGAATCAAGCTGCCAGCAGCGAAAATCTGGCACGCAAGGCGAAGGCAAAGGGATCCACGGAGGCATCAGGCAACGCTGCTGCTTTGGCCGTTGATGGCAGCGTAGAAACCGCGTGGAAGCCTAGCGGTGATGGTGAGCACTGGTTGCAGATAACGTTTGCGAAGCCAATGGTGATCAACGAGTTGAAGCTTCAGGAAGACACGTCGTCGTCCATCACGGATTACGTCATTCAGTATTACCGTACGAAAGATAAGACGTGGGTGACGTGTTTCAGCGGCATGAAAATCGGACCTCAGTTCCTTGCGGCTGTGATTGCCCGCAAAACGCAAGCCATGCGTCTTGTCGTGAAGAGCACCAAGGAAGGGCTTCCTGCGATCACGGAATTCAGCGCCTACAACGACACCAGTGGTGAGGTCTTCAACGATCCGAATGGCGTCGCGGCCCGGCACAAAGTCGGGCGTTAAGAATGGGGCGCGCCTAAGGCCCCTCGGGGACGTGTTTTGGCACCTCTCAGGCATGCCTGTGCCGACCACGTTGCGTTGCTTTTGTATCAAAAATGTGTAAGGTGGGGCGTTCTCTCGCGTCGCACCCTTAGCATGCTGATACACTCTGCCAATGAACTCCATCTTGCCACGACATCGCCGATCGCGCGTATTTGTTACTTTGCTTGGGAGCGTCGTATGTGCGGCGTGGGCGATCAGCGTGGTCTATGCGGACGGAGCGCAGTCGGAGTTACATGCTGCTTTTGATGCGGATGGGCGAACGTTCGCGATCCGGGCACCCGGATTTCGCGATGTAAGGGGCGGGTTTTCTGCCACGATTGAGCGCGACGGGCGTCGAATCATTCTGTCATCGAAGCGTGGCGATGTGATCCCTTTGGGATTCCGATTCCCGTTAGAGGGCATCGAGCTCTACTGTCGTTTGGGTATGTCAGAGGACGGCTCCGCGGTCCTTCTTCAATCAGGTGTTCGAAACATTGGTTCAGCCGCATTCGATTTAGTCACGGTGTCACCCGTGACGATGACGGGTTTGGTGGAAGGAAATCCCGCAGAGTGGTTGGTGACGGCCTTGGGTGAATCTGCACGAAGCGCACCGCCTGTCGTCGCGATCAGCGACATTCAAGAGTCCTTGGCCGTTCATGAGTATGGCGGGGTGTATCGTCGCGACGGTACTGGGTTTCTTTTTGGACCAGTTGGTGAACCTATTGCATACGTCGATGCAAAGATCGCCTACGACGAAGACGCCGTCCTTTCCTTTGCGCTCACGGCGGATATGAGCGGTGTACGTGTTGATCCTGGCGAATCGCGTTGGGCGCAACAGGTGACGCTCGTCATGGCAGCGCCACGTGACGCTTTGGCGCTGTGGGCTGATGGGGTGGCTGAGACACATGGCGCGCGTCATGTATTTACCGCGCAGTCCGGCTGGGTTGGGTCGAATGTTGGCGCCATCGTGGATGCTGTGCAGGCGTCTTCTGGCAGACTACGCCCTGCTGTCATTCAAATGACGCCCTCCGTGGTGGGCGTCACGTCCGAGGATGTCGCGCAACGCCTTCGTCGTATCGCCGCGGTGGGTGCGCGCTCGGGGCGGTCGCTTACCTTTGCACCGTCCGGCGTCCTGTTGCCACCAGGAGCGGACTTGCCATGGTCTGATCTTATCGGTCGTGCCCGACAAGCAGTCCTGGAGGGGGCCACCTATATCAATATCGATTGCGCTGGCCTGGTGCCACCATCGCTCTCGCCGACGCGAAAAACATCTTTTGAGACGATGCGGTCCGGGTTTGCGCGCCTTCGGGAGGCCGTCGGCCCTGATGTCTATTTGGTTCATGGTGGACACCAGCCGGATCGTTCCAGTGTCGGTGCGGTGGACGCGAGCCAAACGGGTACCGCCACGGCGCGGGAGGGCGTGCGCCAGAGTATTAACGATGTGCTGCGCTCGTATGCTTTGCATGACCGTTGGTTCGACGTTGATGTTGGCGTCTATTTCTTGGAGACACACGGCCGTTGGCCGCTCGCTCGGACATGGACCAGCATGGTTGGTTTGTCCGGTGGAACGGCGCTGAACGGAGAACTGTGGAATCGCGCAGACAAGGTTGAGAACTGGCGCAGCGTCGAAATCCTCACGCCGCCAGCGGCGGAACGTATGGAGGTGCCGGATTTGGGGCGGCGTCGGCATTGGCCCCGGCTCGTTGGGCACGTCAGCCGACCGTGGGGGGCGTGGAGTGTCGCGTTGCTCTGGAACCCTGGCGCGGTTGAACAATCCGTAGAATTGAACTTCGCGGAGGTTGGATTACAGTCGGATCGGCGCTACGCCGTTTGGTCGTTCTGGGACAATCGTTTTCTAGGTGTCGCCGAAGGCTCATGGTCGACGCCGCTACTGGCACCCATGACCTCTCAGCACCTGGCCTTTACGGAGTTGGACCGCGAGCCTGAACGTGCCGTGCTAATCGGTTCCAGTTTACACATCTGGTGCGGGGCCGCTGAAATTGATGCAGCGACGATGTCGCGTTCGCGTTTACGCCTGGATTTGACCGATGCGGGTGCCCGGGAGGGCGACCTCTTTATCTACAGCCGTTGGCCACTGTTTCTTAAATCGTCGACAGGATGCGCGGTGACGTCCGTTGAAGGCGCAGGTGAAAATGTTTGGCGTGTACGCGTTACCGAACGTAAGCGCGGCGTGTCGCAGCGCATCGAACTTGGCGTTCTCGTTCCAGCGCACATGCAGGCCTGGTTTTGGGTGCTGATCGCAACGGCATTGGCCAGTTTGATGCTGACCGCGTGGCGTTATCTGGTCGGTCTGCGCTTGGAGCGTGAGCATGCGCTCGAGCAGGAACGGACACGAATCGCGGGTGACATTCACGACGAAGTGGGTGCGAACCTGACGCAAATATCGATTCTTAGTTCATTGGCAGCGCGCTCGGCCACAGATTCAGAGACGGCTCGCGGCTATAGTCGTGAAGTACACGATGTGGCGCGCCAGACCATTCAGTCTCTGGAGGAGATCGTCTGGTCAATCAACCCCAAGCGGGATTCACTTATCAGTGTGGCGCATTTCATTTGCCGACGCGCCGAAGAATTGATGGATGCGGCGAATGTGTCGTGCCGCAATACGATTGACGTATCGCAACCGGAGCGCCAGATGAAGCCGCGTCGGCGTCACGGATTGCTGTTGGCGGTCAAGGAAGCGCTACACAATATTTTGAAGCATGCTGAGGCGTCGCATGTCCAAGTGTCATGCCTCATGAATGGCAAGGTGTTTGAGGTGTCGGTGGCTGATGACGGCTGCGGTTTTGATCAGGATGCATTGCCGGGCGCTCTGGGGCGACGCGGGAATGGCCTCGACAACATGCATCGGCGCTTGAGTGAAATCGAAGGCGAGTGCATTATTACGAGCGGACCGGATAAAGGGACACAAGTGCGCTTTCGTTTAGCGATGGATATAGGGTAAGGTTTTACGCGTGAAAAAGATCATTAATGTATCCATTGTCGAAGACAGTGCCAATCTGCGGCGCACGCTCAAACGGTTGATTGCCGATGTGCCCGACCTAAATCTCGTGAGCGCCTACGGTAAAGCCGAAGAAGCGCTTGCGCGCTTGCCGGACGATAAGCCCGACGTGGTGCTGATGGATATCCGCATGCCTGGCATGAACGGTATTGAATGCGTCGCGCTGTTGGTGGAGTGCATGCCAGACGTTCGCGTCGTGATGTGGACGGCCTACGAGGACAGTGATGAAATTTTCGCGTCTCTGGCTGCTGGCGCACACGGCTATCTGTTGAAAAGCGCAGAACCGGAGAAGTTACTGGATTCTATTCGAGAGGTGGCTGTTGGCGGTTCGCCAATTTCAGGCAGTGTTGCTCGACAGATTGTTGGGTTCTTTCGGTCCAAACCACCTGTTTCGGGCAGCGTGGCGTCGTTGGCGCCACGTGAACAGGAAGTTCTTAAGCTCCTGGCGGATGGCTGCCCGTATAAGCAGATTGCCTCGACCATGGATGTGTCCATTGGCACAGTGCGCACATACATCGAGCGTATTTACGAAAAGCTTCACGTGCACAGTCGTACCGAAGCCGTCGTTCAATATCTCGATCAAGGCCGCTATCGTCCATCGGATCCGCGCTAGTTCGGTTGTTAGCGTTCTTAATCGGTAACCGTTAAGCCTAGGCGATTTTCGCCCATCTCTACCCCGTAGCCTCCTGCGCCAGCAGGTGGATTCCCGGTCCTGTCGGCGCACCCTGCGCTGAAGCTCCACGCGCTGGCGCGCGAGGCTACGTCGGCAAAGTCGAGCACTAGAATCGTAACCGTTAAGCCTAGGCGATTTTCGCCCATCTCTACCCCGTAGCCTCCTGCGCCAGCAGGTGGATTCCCAGTCCTGTCGGCGCATCCTACGCTGAAGATCCACGCGCTGGCGCGCGAGGCTACGTGGGCAAAATCGCACAAGCCTAACGGTTACGTTAATCGTAAGCACTGCCATCTCGTAGGCCAAAAAAGAACTACCACCCGCTGCGCTGGAGACACGGAGGCTCGATCACGAGAATCAGCAACCGGGGGAGATAGGGGTGTACGAGTGTGGAAAGAAGCCGGTTGAGACGACTCGTCTCGAATTCTTACACCTACTCGTACACTCGAATCTCTCCTCCGAGCCTCCGTGTCTCCAGCGCAGCGCATTCGCGTCAACTTAAGGAATTGCCGCGTGTGTCTATGGCCTGTAAGGCCTACGTATACGAGCCCAAGGCAACGACCTCCTTGTAACTTACATTTTTCGGGCTCTTGATTTGGAGTGCGGCGGCAGAGGGCGAGGACAACGAGCCCGGCGACGCCGCTTTTGCAGAGCCCGAGAGTCACGACCGCATCTTCGTCCAAGTTTCGTGTTGTGGAAGTACGTATTCGTTCACCATTCACCACAGCCCCTGAAGAATGGCGGTGTCGCCGGGTGAACTTGCCCTGCACTAGAGCCTCGTTCCTCAGCACGGTGCAGGGCAAGCTCACCCTCTGCCACCGCACTCCAAGTTTCCCATTACATATAGCGGACTTTCAGCCCTATGCGCGGCCCGACGGCGTTAAGTTGACGCGCGTGAGCGCAGCGGGTGGTAATTCTTCTCTTTCGCCCACCTGATCCGCGTTAATCCGTCATCGTCATCAGGCTGATGTCGATGTATTGCCCACCGGCTGTTTGGTGGCAGTGGATGGCGATGGTATTGAGGCCGGGTTTGACGGTCATGGCCGCTTCGGCGCTGACGGCATAGCGCTGGTAGGTCGGGCTGTATCCGGGGACGTGCGCAGCGTGCACGCCGTTGATATAAACGTGCGCATCTTCGTCGTGCTGGACGTGGAGGAAGAGCATGCCCTCAATGTCCTCTTGCGCCGTGAATGAGCGGCGCAGCCAGATGTCGCTTGTGTCCCAAATCGTTCCAACTTTCGATTGATTACTTAACTCCGTACCGAAGCCGTTTGTGCCCTGCTGCCAACGCGTGTCGTCGAAGGCGGGTGCAAACCAGTTGTCCTGGGGTGCGGTAAACGTATAGCGCCACTGGGCTTGTGTCTGACCGGCCTTTGGAATGAGCGTCTGATTCGGTTCGAGCGGCGGTTTGCGTAAGCCCGTCCGCATTCGCGGCCTGATGTGCCCGTCTTCGCCAAGAATGATGGGGAGGATGCCGGCACGGTCGCGGAAGGTGGCTTTATTGTCGTTGCCGGAGAAGGTGGCCCACCATTCGCCGAATCTGTCTTGAAAGAGCGATGCCTGGCCGGCGTGGGGGATGGCGATGTAGCGGTCGCCGTAGGGTCCGAACAGCGTCTCTGACATGGCCGCCATGCAATGGGATGTCTTTTGCCCGTCCGTGTCTGTGGTTTCGTCTGCGACCAGCAGGTAGTAGCTTCCCTCAATTTTCTGAATTGAGGCTCCGGTGGTTCCAACCTGATCAGCGTTGGCGGGCTTTAGTAACTGTGGCGTTTCGGCCAGTCCGCTCATGTCGTCCTTCATGCGCGCAATCATGCCATTGCTGTAAACGAAATAGACCGCGCCATCGTCATCCTGAAACAGGGAGGCGTCGTAGCCGTCGGTGAGCGGGCCGTCTGCCTTGATATCGCGATAGGGGCCTTCGATTTTTCCGCTTTCGCTTTTAAGGATTCCGGTGCCACCGTAGTTCATGCTGTACGGCAACCAGAAGGTACCCTTGATGAAGTGCACTTCCGGCGCGCGAACAGCGCGCATGTCGTTCTGGGCGTCGACTTGCCAGGTGCCGTTGCTTTCAATGTTCCAGACCAGCTTGTGGTCGTGCCAGCCTTCAAGGTTAGACGAGGACCAGACGTGAAT
>JBLHHU010000092.1:0-11769 GCA_047615735.1 Kiritimatiellia bacterium
TCTTTTCCCTTACCTTTGCCGTCCTTGCCCTTGCCGTCTTTACCTTTACCGTCCTTGCCCTTGCCATCCTTACCCTTGCCGTCTTTACCTTTGGCACCCTTGGCCTGAGCCTGTTGCTGCTTCTGTGATTGCTGTTGTTGCGCCATTTGTTCCTGAGCGCGTTTCTGTTCCTCTTTCAGCATTGCTGTTTGCGCAGCATCCATTTGCTTCTGCGCTTCTTGAGCGGTTGCATCATCCGCTTTTCGCTGCGCAGCCAGTTGGTCGGAAATTTTGGACTGCTCTTGCTTCCAGGCCTTAATTTGCTCGGGTGTGAGCTTGCGTTGCGCCGCCTGCGTGGACAATGTCATTTCGCGCTGCGCCAATGCCTCGACTTTCGCAATTTCATCCAACTTTTTGTTCATTTTCTCAAGATCTTCGATCAAACCGAGCACTTGTTCGGCGGCGTCCTGGAGGGTCGCGATCGCGGCCGCGGACTGAGACGGCCGCTTGACCGGTGCCACCGCAGCAATTTCAGCAGTCGCGGCCCGGGATGGCTCAACAACTTGTCGCCCGACATACAGAATGCGCGTCGTCATGCCCGAAAAGCGTGAACGCGCACTGAGACCCGCTGCGTTTTCAACCAGATCCGTCGCCCCGGCGGCCAGATCGTGTGCACGCGTCAACGCTTCGACGACGGGTGCCGAAAGCAGCGCGACCGCCGTCTGACTTTTCACCGACGTCACCTTGTCGGCGGCTTGATTGAGTTGATCGGCCGCTTGCTTGAGCATGCCAACCAAATCACGTTTATGCTCTTCACGCAACTGATCCTCGATCCGGTCCGCATTCGAATCGATTGTAATTTCCAACTTGCTACTGCGACCTTCCTGCGGGCCGTCGAGCGACGACGGCAACGTGTCTGTGACACTGACCCAGGCCTTGAATTTGGTGGCGCCGTCGAGATCCAGAAGGCCCATGTCGATTTGGGCTTGGCCCTGCCATTGCCCTTCGCCGTCCTCGGTCAAGACGAGGTCGAGTTCGACAATAGAGGCATTAAACCCTTCGGGCTCGACCACCAACGTCGAACTCGCCACACCAAAGTCTTCACTGATCGCACAGGTAATATCGAGCTTACCGTAAGGCGGCAGCGTGAGCTTTGGTGCACGCGGACTGACAATGGTGACGACTGGTACTCGGTCAGGCGACACGTTCAGCGCAGCCCATTCAACCTGGTTTGTAAATCCATGTTTATCGCGCAAAGAAATGCCCCACTTGGGCGACATGTTTGTCGACAACCCGAAGGTCCAGGTCGCGCCAGGTGTTTTTCCCGCCGACGCGCCATCCATAGGCCCCTCACCCAAAAGAAGCGTCGCTTCGGCATGGCGGTTGAATTCGGTTTCAATGGTCACCGTTCCACCCGCGACACCAACGATATCGCGCGCGCCTTCGGGCAGGACCTGATCAGGACGCTGTGTGTACGCCGGATATTGGGACGTAATGACCATGCGCGACACGCCTGGCTGCGGCAACGCCTTTACATCATAATAGCGCGTCAAGCCGGCGCCGTAACGCATGCGATAGCGAAACGACTGGTGCACGGCAGGATAGGTCAATGCATACTCGGCCCGTTCGACGTCGTCTGCCGAGATGCTCATCATACGTTCGACAGTTCGGCTACCCGTCGCCGACTCCGCATGCACTTCGGCACGCGCACGAATGCGTCCACTGACCTTTAGGTTCAGCGTCAACGCATCCCCTTGAAGACAGGTCACATCACCCGGCGTCACCTTGAGCCCAGAGCCCTGCAACCCCGACAGGTTGGCGTACGGCGCGACGGCACGCGCAAAGAGTAAGGACGTCTGCTGAGGCCACACAATAAACAAGGCCGCAAAAATGAGGCCAATCACGCCGCCGCCTACCAAAACGGGCTTCAGAGATCGGCCGGTAAACTCTTTGCGCGGAGTCACACCGCTGATATCGGCTTTGGCATCATGAACCAACAACTGAATCAGTTGTTCGGACCCCGTCACGCCGGCAGAGCCACCCATGGACAACAACTCCAGTGCGGAACTGATGCGCTCCTGTAGCTCCGGATGACGCGTCTCGAGCACGCGCGCCATGCGCGTCAGCGTCAATGGTTGAGACAGCGGTCGCACAAGGCTGCGCCAAGCGGTCGCCAAAACAATCGCCAGCCCGCCCAGAGACAACAACCAGCGAATGACTGACGAGTAAAGCATCACGCCAGCGTCAATCGCCATGATGAGCAGCGAACAGGCCAATAAAACAACGACCGTGGTCATAAAGCCACGCACGAAAATGATCCGACGTACACGACGAATCATCTGCTGCAAGCGATCGGTCAGCTCCGGCGGCAATTGAACGCTTGCCTTCGCGTCAGTCTGCTTCGACCTCATGTCAGGCCTCCTCGTTTTCGCAGCAACCATTCTGTCGTCAGAAGTCCTGCCAGACAGAACAGCACCCAAGGTTTGTCCCAAAGCGTGCGCTCATGGCGTTCCTGCATCACCGTGCCACCTTCGCCGAAGGCATCCCATAAGGTGCCGGCCTGATCTGGCCCAACAACGCGGCCATCCGTCAAGCGCGCCAAATTCTCCAAATCCACACGCGTGGACGTCACATCGGCAAGCTCGATAGATCGCTTGGCCACGACAACCATGAACGCTGTTTCGACCTGCTTTTCGCTTTCACCATCCGTGCGGGTCATCACCACGTCATAGCGCCCCATGTCGGCGCAAGGTGGCAAATCGGCTTCGTACATGCCATGCGATCCTTCACGGTAAACCGGCGTCACGCTGGCGATCGTTTCGCCGTCGCGCATCAGATTGACCTCGAGCACGGCGTTCTCCACGCCAACAGAATCAGCATCCGTCACGCGTGCCAACACGCGCGGCACATCAAGCGGGGTGTAGGTCAATTTGTCCGTCCCAAGACGCAGTTCATTGTCGCCGGCGCGCAGCTTCTCGCCGACGCCCCAGCGCATCACCTGCCCCCAGAATTTATGATGCAGCGTGTCGCCAGCCTTGTGACGCAATCGCCACGTCTGATCGAAATTGAGCATCAGGACTTTGCCCCGGCCATAGTCCTGCGCAACAATCAACGCGTTACGGGAACGCTTGCTATTCTCCTCATCGAGTTGATCAGAGGCCCCGGCAACGTTCACAGCCGCCAGATCTTCGCCCATCTCGCCTACCGGGACAGCATAGGCAAGAATCTCGGCCCCCGACTTGACGGACGTCACGGGAAGCCGCCATGTCAACGGCATCATGTCTTCCCATATCGCGGCGTTCTCGGAATAGCTGCTGGACTGCTGCATGACGGCATGGCCACCACCGGCGCCGGTTAAGACAAGACGTGAGCGCAAACGCGACAAGATCGCGCCGCTGTCCGATGATGCCTCGTAGGTAATGGGTAGCAATTCACGTAGCACTTCATCGTCATAGCCCATCGGCATGTAATTGCGTCCGGCAATCACCACCAGCAGTGCACCGCGCTCACTCACGCAATGGCGGATATCCGCAAGCACGTCCTCGGTCAGTGTATCCGGGGCGACATCCCCAATAACAATCATGCCGAACTTGCGCCACTCTTCCCGGCTCGTCGGCAGGGATCCCGCCTCGGCGTCACCAAACTTGCGCGACGCCGACGCCGGCGGTAAGGGCGCATCGGCCGTGACACCTTCGACCCGGTCTGGACGAAGGAGCAGCGACTGCAAATGCACTGACTTATCGCGACCGTAGAACAGGTTGCGTAAATATCGAAATTCCCAGCGCGGACGATCATCGACGAGCAGAACGTTGGTACGGTCATCGCTAATGGCCACATCTACCTTCCACGTGTTGTTCGTGCTGAATAACTCCCCTTCCAACACATCCGTCTCAAGCGTATAAGAACGTAGCCCATGTTCCTTAGGCTCGTGGGTCATACGAACTTCATGCGTATAGTCATCGGTCAACACCTTGATCGTGGCTTCGTCCAGAACGACATCACCGTCGCCAGCGAGCGCGTTCGTGACAACCGTTCCCGCGGACGGCATGCCAGACATTTTCAAATTGATCACACTCCCCTTCGACCCCGTCACATGCATCGTGACGCGCATGCGCACACGATCACCAAGAAAGATCGATTCCGGAGCGAGTACTTCCGCAATGGCGACGTCGCGCGGTGTTTTCGATCCGCCAACAACGACCCCACTGATGGGAACCCCCTGAAGCCCATAGCGCCGAGCAATGGGCTCAAGCCCGGCTTCGCCGTTGTTGCGACCGTCACTAACGACCAGAACACCTGCAAATTCCTCAGAAGGGATGTCTTTGATCAATGTTTCTAGCGCGGTGGCATAATCCGTCAACGAACGTAGCGACTGAGCGCCTGTCGTCGAGCGTTCCGGTTCTGCACCCTCGATGGCCGCATCGTGTTTGGGTGTATTGGCCTCGCGTTCAACGACAATCCCGGCCGCCTCCTGAAGCGACTCTGTTGTGAGCGGCCCCAGACCGTCTCCGAGGCGCATCAATTTGACGTCGTAGCGATCCGTCAGGCGATTGAGCAGTGCTTCACCGCCAATCGATTCGCGAAGCAGAACCGAGGATCCCAGCGCAAATCGTGTGGTCGTGCAGAAGTCTTTGATGACCGCCTGGCGTGCGGCAGGCAGGCTATTCCATGTCGTCGTGTCTACCGCCTCGCGCGTCGCCGCAGCCAGACCAGCAATCTGCTCTACGGCTTCGGACCATTTGCTCAGTTGCGCGCCAGAAAGCAGCCCCGCGTCGGTCTCTTTTTTCGCGTCAGCGAAAGCGGGCACAACAGTGTCGCGCACAAGTTTTTGCATCCGCTTGAGAATGTCGGCCTGTGCTGCGTCGACGGGCTCTTTCAAGAGTGCGTCCACTTGGCTTTGCAGCTGACGCACCTGGTTCAGCCCGGTTTCCAACGTTTCACTCAGTACAGGTGGAACCGCGTTGCTCTGCATGCGCATATGTTTCCAGGGGCGCACTCCGGCGGACCACGCCGGCACCAAATTAAGAGCTGGCAACAGACGTTCGCTGGGCTTCACCAAGTCGGCATGCAATCCCATAGACACCATTTCCGACGTCGTCCATAGTTGATCCTTGAAATGCATCGATTCAGAATCGTCAACCAGAACAGCCACACGACGGGTGATGTGGCGATCCGTGGACCAGACACGCACGGGCTGCATGAGAATCACAACCAACAACAGAAGCGCGAGGCCGCGCAAGGCGGTCAGCAGCAGACCCAAACGTTTCGAAATCACTTGGCGCTCATACATGTACAGGGCGGCGGCACCTTCAACCGCACCACCAGCCATCACAGCGCCGAGCCAGATGGGCATGGTTCCCGTCAGATCGCACACACGTCCGAGCACCTGCAGGCCACACCAGGAAGCGATAACGGCGCTGACGACGCGTAACGCCGCCACACTGTACTTGGGCAGACGCTCGCGGTAGCGCAGCGTCACGTGACGCGTCACCATCCACAGCAACACTGACACGACAGCGATCAGGATGACCGCCAGATCGGGCACCGTCGCCGGAATTAGATCCGTGCGTATGGTTTCTGCATTGATGACGCTGTTTGGATTCATGGCTTAACGCGTCCCTGTTTTCAAATTGTTCAACTGCGTGCGGAACGTGGCCGATGGCTTGTTGGCGTCTTCGAAGTTGATTTCACCATCGACGCCTTCACGACGTTGCACGGCAATCCAGCGTGTCAGCACAACTTCCAGAAAGAGTAATACAAATGCAGCCAACGCCAGAGCACGCCAGAGCTCCTGGCCAAAGGCTTTCCCTACGAGTGCACTCATGACATCTTCAGCAGAGCTGGCAACGACCAGATTCACGAAGCCGCCAATAAAATAGGTTTCCTCAGTTGACAAGGGCGTGAGCTGACTTTCTTCACCGTCCACGGCCACGCCGAAGAGAAGCGTGCCGTCGCTCGTCAGCAAGGACTTGAGCGATTCAATTAGTGAAGGCGGTACCTGAGCGGTGTAGAGCCCCGGCACCAGGTTCTGGTCAATGCGTAAGGCCATGCTTCCGTTCGCCGCGGTAATGAAGCGCGCGGGCAAGGTGGATGCGGGGCCCTTGATGGTCGTCTCAATACCCGGCGTCTTGTCGGCGCCGGAGCGACTTGTTTCTGGCGACAGGAACTCCGTCGGGATGGCCTGCTTGACCAAATTGGGACCCGAGAAATCAAGATGCACACGGCGTGTGTCCGAATTGGGCCGCGCGCGAAACTCGATGTCCAAATCATAACGAATACCTTTCGCGAATTCGACCTCGGCTCGCTTCCTGGCCCCAGCCATGACCTTATGCCCATTGACCAAAATCTGAAGGTTGCACGACGGCGACGTCTCGAAGACATACGATCCGCTCACCGGCAAGGCGATGGAACCCGTCCAGCGGATCCCCATTCCGTTTTCGATGCGCGGCAGCTCACCCGGCCACTTTAACAACTTGCTAACCGAAGCATCAATACGCACGGTTCCGCCCCGTTTCGCCAAATAGGTGTTAAAATATTCGGCCCGCAAACCACTGCCGGTCTTGTTGCCAGCGCCGCTGACGCCCAGCTGAAGTGTCGCACCGCGCGAGGGGGGCAAGTTCAAATTGGCCGCGACAGGGCGCGCCAGATAATAAACCAACTCATGCACCAGCGGCACAAAACCCTGACGCGACACCATATTGCCGGCGCTGCTATCCAGTGGCGCATTGACCTGAAGAACCACACCACGCCCATAAGCGCGTTCGGAAATAAATGGATCGCCATTGTCGAAGCGGGCCGCGATGCGCGTTTCCACGGAGTCGCCCTCGCCCGATTGCCAATAGCTGGCGAATGCCGCAACACCAAGATCCGTCGTGATCAGCGGCTTGAGGGCGGAATGCGAAAACGTATTGAGCGCGAGGCTCGGCCGATTGGTCTCCGCGGGCCGCATCAGCGTATCCAATTGCAGGGGCATCACAGGCCCGCCACTGCCGCGCCAGTCATTATAAAAGGCTGAACTCGCTCCCGCACCCGCCACAACCAGAAGGCCCCCGCCCTGATCGACGAACGTGGCCAAGCGATTGGCCAGAACCGGCGGCAATTGCGGCACATCGACAAGAACGACCACGCGCGCGTCACCGATATCGCCCTCGCGGGTTAGATCGTAGAGCGACGTCAACTCGGGCTGCACCAAAAACTCCTGCGCCGCGGCCCCCTCGGTCAACGAGCTCAATTCTTGCAGCACAGGCTTAAGCGCGAGCGTCACGAACGCGCCCGGTCGCCCCAGGAAACGCGACGTCGTTGCCGCGTCAACCACCAACACCTTGAGTTGATCCATGACATGCACAACATGCAGCGCCTCATCATCTCCCGGCATCTCATCGTTGGCGATGACTTGCGCTTTGATGACTTCCGCGCCAGCACGCTCAAACCGATGACGAAAGCTCACGGTGGCGCTAACGCCCGGTTGAAGTTGCGCAAGGGAGCGATCGCTGAACACTTTGTCGCCGATGGTCAGGCGCACATCCTGTGGCGTGATGGTCTCGCCACCGGTATTGGCGATCGTCACATCAATGCGCACGTCGCGATCGGTTCCGACGATATCGCGCGACAAGGTCACCCCGGCAAGCGTTGCGTTGCGAATCGTCTGGGGCATGGAGAGCCGACGCCAAATGACCTGTGGCGGTGTGGGTAAGCGCGTAAACGCTTCCTGTAAATAGGCCCACAGATCAGGTTCGCCAGTTCGCCATCCAACGCTTTGGCCATCGCCGATCATCACGATCTGTTTGGACGGCGTATCGCCGCGTGCCAACGTCGTCGCGGCGACCGCCAGCGTGTCCAGCGCCTGCATGGTCCCCTGAACCGGCACCGCTTCGCGCAAGAGATCCTGCAACTGCTTACGATCGGGCGTGGGCGATGAGACCAACACATTTGGGACCGAGCCGCCGATGATCAGACTGAACGAATACCCGCGTGGTGCGGTTTCGATATAGGTTTCGGCTTCTTTAACCGCCCGCGCAAAATTGGATTCACCCTCAATGGTCATCGTCATGGACGAGGATCCATCCAACACCAGAGCGACGTCGCGCGAACCACCACCGCCAAATCGCTTCAAGTTCAGCTGACGCTCGGCAATGGCCGCCCCAACGACGAGTGCAACCAAAACAACCACCGCCCAAACAACGCGGCGTCGCCAGACGGGATAGCGCCACAATGCGAAGCTGACACCAAAAAGCACCACGGCCAACAAGGCGGCGGGCAACACAACGACCCATGGGATGCGGGAACTTGCCGAGACGAATGGTCGCGCGAGAGCAAGGGCAACCAGCGCCATTAACAGGCAGCGAACCGCCAGCAGCAAGATTTCCTCGAGCAACACGCGTCGCCGACGACTGATAATCGAATCCAGCAGAAAGCGCATCGCGCCCCAGTTCACGACTTTTGCGTGTCGCCGGTTCAATAAGTGGATGATCACCGGGATCGATACGCCCAGCACACCCAACAGTAGCCATGAGTTTAGAAAAAGCATTGGTTAACGAGTATCCATCATCATTGTGCGCATTCTGCAGCGCTCACGTTCTACGCCTCGACAGATATTCTGCCAGAGCGCGATCAAAAGGTTCTTTGGTGTTCATAGGAATGTAGTCCACCCCCATCTGGCCACAGCCCGCCTGGAGCTCGGAAAGAAATCGGCGTACGCGTTCGAGATAACTGGCACGAATCGTTTTGGGGTCTAGGGCGAGCGCCTCTTCAGCACCTTCGAGGTCTTCGAAATTGGTAAAGCTATCAAAAGGAAAGTGTAATTCTTCATCGGCCATGATGTGCATGACGAGCACTTCATGGTTGCGATAGCGAAAATGGTGCAAGGCATTCATCAACTGTTCAATATCATCAAACATGTCGCTAAAGATGATGACCAACCCGCGACGCGGAATACGTTCTGCCACGGTGTGCAATACATCGGAAAGGCCCGTTTCGCCGCCGTGCTCGGTGCGGTTGAGTTCTTCGAGGACAAGTCGCACCTGGCTGGCGCGACTGCGCGCCGGGTGATAGGTACGTATCTTTGTATCGAATGTCACCATGCCCACGGCATCAGCCTGACCGATCATCAGATACGTCATCGACGCGGCAAGATATTGTGCATAGGCCAGCTTGGTGTTGCGTTCGCCGTGTGTCTTGGCGGCGGCCGATCCGGCGTAACCCATCGAGCCAGAGGCATCCACAACCAGTGTGGCGCGCAGGTTCGTTTCCTCGATGTACTGCTTGATGTAATAGCGGTCTTTGCGGGCCAGCACGCGCCAATCCATGTTGCGTAAATCGTCGCCGGGCACATACTGGCGATGTTCCGCGAACTCCACAGAAAAGCCCTTATGGGGACTTCTGTGTTTTCCCGACACAAAGCCTGAGACCACGCCACGCGCTAGGAATTCAAGGCGACTGAGCGTGGCCAGCGACTCGGCCGGCAACAAACGCATGTAAGCGGGTTGGTCCATATCAGACGTCGAGATCTTCCGAAGGACGCATCTGTTCGAGAAGCGTCTTAATGACCTGATCGCTGGTCACACCGGCCGCTTCGGCATTGAAGGTGGTGATGACGCGATGGCGCAGCACCGGCAGAGCCACGGCGGCAACATCGGCCGTGGTGGCGTGATAGCGCCCTTCCAGAACAGCGCGTGCCTTGGCGGCGGTCACCAGATAAATCCCGGCGCGGGGGCCTGCCCCCCAGCCAACCATTTCCTTGACGATTTCAGCCGCTTCCGGCTCTTTCGGGCGCGTGGCGCGGGCCAGATCGCGGGCAAACTCGATGACGTGCTCAGCGACCGGCACGCGACGGATAATCTCTTGCAGGCGTATAACCTGTTCGCCGCTTAGCTGGGTTGTGACCGTGTTGGTCCCAGCGCCGGTGACCTGACGAATGATCTGAGACTCCTCAGCGGCATCCGGATAATCGACGATAATGTTGAACATGAAACGGTCGAGCTGGGCTTCCGGCAACTGATAGGTGCCTTCCTGCTCAATCGGGTTCTGCGTGGCCAGCACAAAGAACGGTTCCGGCAGCGCGTAGGTTTCAGATCCAACGGTGACCGAATGTTCCTGCATGGCTTCGAGTAGCGCGGCCTGCGTCTTGGGTGGCGTACGGTTAATTTCGTCCGCCAGCACCATGTTCGCAAACAAGGGGCCCTTTACAAAACGGAAGACACGCTTTCCAGTTGTACGATCCTCTTCGAGGACGTCAGACCCGGTAATGTCCGACGGCATCAAGTCAGGCGTGAACTGAACGCGCTTGAAGGAGAGATCCAGAACCTGACTAAGCGTGCTGATCAAGAGCGTCTTGGCCAGACCCGGTACACCGACAAGCAGTGCGTGACCGCGACTGAACACCGCCATCAGCACTTCATCGATGACATCGGACTGACCCACGATGACGTTGGCCAGTTCCGTTTTCATGCGCTTATACGTCTCATGCACTTCACGAATGACGGCAACGTCGCTTTCGTCGATTTCAGGCGGAGGCGCTGAAGCAGCAGAAGATCGCGGCGTGACCTTCGGTGCCGTCGTCGTCGCCGTAGCGGGAGCGGTAGCCGTATTGATCTGAAAAAGAATACGCGTGTCGCCGAGTTCGATTTTCTCGTCGCCGCTCAACGCAATGGACTTGATGTCCTTGCCGTTGATACGGGTGCCGTTCGAGCTGTCGAGATCGAAGGCCCACCAACTGCCGTCGACGCGCTTGATCGTCAAGTGTTCGCCGGAAATAAGACTGTCATCGACGACCAGAGACGCGCTTTCGCCCCGTCCGATCGTAACGCCCGAATCAGAAAGCGCTACCTCTTCGCCGTTGCGTGCCCCGGTTTGAAACTGAATTTTCGCCATTCCGGCTCCTTTTATGCGTTGTCAGGCCCAGAGGCAACGTCGCCTCGGCATAGGCAAAATCGTGATTATCACAATAGAACGTTAGGCCTGCCAAGAAAGCATGTCATGTCGGATAAACATCAGACACGTGCTCTTGAACGCTCAATACGTGTCAACAACGCCGAATCTTGACGCCGGTCTCTATCCGCCTTATGAACCTTCTTCAATCCGTACACCGGGCCACCAAATGAGCACACGCCCGAAGGACTACGAAATGACTATTCCCAATCAGTCCGACTTTGCACAATCACTCTGATGGCAATCCTGTCGATTTCAGCCCCAACAGCGGGATGGGCGCAACCAGACAGCGCTCGCGGCGCTAAACCCAACATCGTGTTGATCAACACCGACGATTTTGGATTGAGTGGGTGAGTATGGGGGACCGTAACCTTCTTGCAATCAGGATGTTTTCAGTATGATGTAAATCTGAATTTCCCGGGCACGGTGACGTTTAAACTCACATACCTACGCACCCACACACATGGAGGAGAACGACAGGGAACCGAGTGTACGAGTACGGCGCAAGACTCCCTACCTCGTACACGTACACCTACTCGTACACGCAGCTCTCCCCATGTTCAGGGATCAGCTGACCGGTCGGCCTAGAATCACCTTTTGGCCCTCGTACTCGAGTCGCGCACCCGTTATCTCGGCGACACGCTTCAAAACGTTGTGCACAGAAATGTTGCGTTTATCGATACTAATTTCGACCTGATTACCCCTGTCCAGGAGGATGATCTCAACGCCTTTTTTCGCCGGATCGCTGTGGCGGGAATAGTTAGCGATATCGCGAACGGTATCGTTGATATTCGCGGTGTAAAATTCGACATGCGGAATGATAATCGAGTCCAACTTTTTGGCCAGCGAGGCACTCGGCTGGGC
>JBLHHU010000093.1:0-11178 GCA_047615735.1 Kiritimatiellia bacterium
CGCCATTGAGCTCGATCCGGCCAGCGCTTTCGCATTCGTTGCCAAGGCGCGCGCCCATCTCGTTCAGGAACAATGGAGTCACGCCGAGCAGTGCGCTCGTCATGCCTTGGAACTGGATGCTGACGACCCTTCGGCGGGCAATATTCTTGCGATGGCCCTTCGCTTTCAGGGTAAAGTTGTCGAAAGCGCCGGCGCTGTCGCCCAACTTCTGAGGGACGACCCCGAAGATCCGATGTCGCATTTCAATGCCGGTTGGTCCGAACTGCAGGGCGGAGACCACCGCAAAGCCGAAGGTCACTTCCTTGAAGCATTGCGCCTGGACCCTGATTTCGAAGCCGCACGTGAAGGCCTCCTCGAGTCCTTTCGCGCACGCTCCCCGCTTTTCCGGCAGTACCTTCGTTACTGCTTTTTCATGCAACGTTTTCAGCAAGGCGCGCGCTGGGCGATCATTATTGGCGCCTATCTCGCCTTTCGTTTTGGCAGTGCCGCTCTACAACGCGTGAGCAGCGGCGCCGCAATTGCGTTCACGTTTGTCTACCTCAGTTTTGTGCTATGGGTATGGGTTGCGCCCGGCTTCGGGAACTTGATCGTCCTGCTCGACCGATCGGCACGGCGCGCCCTTAAGCGAACCGAAGCCGTCGAAGGTATCACCGTTGGCGGTGGGCTCCTAATCGGAGGGTTGTTGCTCTTGGGGGGCGCGGCGATGAACGAGATGGCGCTCATGCTCGCCGGCGCCGGATTTGTAGCTGGCGCCATTCCGGCATCCCTTACCTTTACCAACACGTCTCGCAAAGGCCGCATCCTCTTCGGAGGCGTTCTGCTTGCCACATACGCCACGAGCTTGCTCGCGTCACTGGTCTTGATCATCGCCCCTGAAACCGCGTTATTTGCCCAACTTAAATCATTTACAATTTTTTCATTCATTGCGTGCCTGCTGTGTACGTGGCTCGGTAACATTGAAGGGCTGCGGCGCGAGGCCGTGCAGTAAGAACATCAAGAAGAGCAAGGGTACGACACATGCCGACCGTTGATATTTATTACGCCCGCGTATGCGGATTATG
Source organism: Kiritimatiellia bacterium (assembly GCA_047615735.1). Lineage (GTDB taxonomy): Bacteria > Verrucomicrobiota > Kiritimatiellia > UBA8416 > JAIOPI01 > JAPKCZ01. The sequence goes on from JBLHHU010000093.1 coordinate 1,062, forward strand.
CACTGAGGCCGTGGACTGGTTGCGTAGCAGAGACGTGACGTTCACCGCCCATGCCGTCCAGTGGGACAATGAGGCCGACGCCTTCGCGGACACGCCTAACGCCCAGGAGATGTACCGCCGCTGCGGACAAACGGTCGATTTCGTCCCCCAAATTTTCATCGGCGACAACCATATTGCCGGATGGAAGAAATTGAAGCCCATGATTGCGTCAGGCGAGATCGACGCGCTAATCCCAAAAGTCGATTAGGTCGTGGCTCTTATATTCAAGTAAGGCAGTTGAGCCCCAAAAGCGGGGAGATCTGCGTGTACGAGAAAGTGTACGAGTACGGGGAAAAGCGTTTTTCGCCGTACTCGTACACCCGAATCCAGCCCACTAGGCTATTGGCGCAGTGATGTACTGTCCCGAGCGCTGTTACTTTAAGCCATCCGTGCATGGTTACTACGGCACTGTTAAGAATTTCACAGAAGGTCGCGAAGGACACGAAGGAAAGAACCGGCGGGGCCCACCGGGCTCCAATGTTGGATCGCTTAACCCAGTGCCTGCTGTTCCGCCTGGAGCCCGGTGGGCTCCGCCGCTAGCAGTGGTTGAGCCTTTGCGTCCTTCGCGACCTTCTGTAAATGGTTTGAGATTTGGACGCTGGAAGAGCTAAAGGTAGCAGAATTCTGTACTGTCCCTACAAGACAATCTCCGTTCGAAGACTCACTTCGGAGGAACGACGAAGGAGCAATGCAACACCCCTTTATCGTTCAATCGCAGCGAGGTGCGAGCGGAGATTGTCTGCCTTTAATCCAATGGGTGCCGTCGTCCATCGTCCCGACTCAGCGCGCCAACCCAAACGCGCTACATCACCTGACACACAGGACAGATATGTGTGCTGCGCTGTCCCACCATGAGACGCTGGATCGGTGTTTTGCATTTGGGACACGGGTCACCCGTTCGACGAAAAACGCGTAAGCCATCCTTATTGCGCCCGCGCCGTCCGGACACGCTATAAAAATTTGTATCCGCATTGCCCAGCGACGTGCCCATGGCGCGAATGCCGCGACGGAGCACCTTGCGGATGCCGCGATAGAGCGCGTTCAGCCCGTCCTTATCGACCGTGTTGCTCAGGCGACATGGATGCAGCCCGGCATCCCACAGCGCTTCATCGACATAGATATTCCCAAGACCCGCAATGACGTGTTGATCCAATAGAAGCGGTTTCAGCATACGTCGATGCCCATCAACACGCGCAGCGAAGTGGCTGGCCTTGAACGCAGCATCCAGCGGTTCCGGCCCGAGCTTGCCCATGATCTCGTCAGGCGTATCCGTCAACACCCAGCGCCCAAATTTGCGTGGGTCCACATAACGCAACTGCTCACCCTGATCGAGATGGAGCACAACATGCGTATGCGGCGCGCGCGCGGAAGCGTTTGCGGAAAGCTCTAAGCGTCCCGTCATCCGCAAGTGTATGAAGACGGTGTCGCCCGAGGACAGGCTGAGCACGATATATTTGGCGCGCCGTGTGATGTCATCCACGCGAGCGCCGGCGATGCGGCGGCAAAATAGGGCTGCCGAAGGTTGCCCGATGGTACGATGCCAGCCGACTTCGGCATGGTCGATCGTACGTCCAGCGAGACCGGCCGCATGCAAATCGCGCACGACCGTTTCGACCTCTGGTAGCTCAGGCATAGTAAAACCGACGCGACAGACTAGGCCTGCGGACGTTCATGCGGCAACAACTGGCCGCCCACGATGGACGCACCGCCATCGACCTTGATGACCTGGCCGGTGATCTTTTTGGAGTAACACCCAATCATGTAAGCCACGGTGTCGGCCACCGCCTGGCGGTCCGCTGCCGGATCCCAAGGCAAAGGGCTGGAGCTGTTCCAAACATCGGCCAATTCCGTGAACCCAGGAATCTTGGTCGCAGCCATGGTGGATAGCGGCCCAGCGGAAACAGCGTTGACGCGAATATTGTCACGTCCGTGACGACGAGCTAACGCGCGTACCAAGCCTTCAAGGGCTGCCTTCTGGACACCCATCCAGTTATAGAACGGGAAGGTATGGGATGCATCAAAGGTCATGGCCACGATAGAGCCACCATCGGTCATGTTCTTGTGTGCGTAACGCGCCACGGTGGCGAGCGAAACACAGCTGATGTGATGCGACAGCAGAATGTCATCCACGGCGTCGGTATGAAATTCTTCGCCCAGACAGGTCTTGGGGTTGCCGAACGCGATCGAGTGCACCACGCCGCTAAGCGGACCGATATCGGCGAAAAGCGCCTTCACTTCGTCGTCGATGGTGATATCACAATAGCGAATATTCAGGCCATCACGCTCCTCATCGGTCAACTTGCTGCGTCGACCATCGAGGAAGAGTTTTTTCATACGCTCGTTCTGAACGGTATAGATGACGTTTCCGCCCAAACCTTGAATGGTTTTGCCGATGGCATAGGCGATTGAATCGTGATCCAGCAAGCCCATTACTAGGTAAGTTTTTCCCTGTTCTACCATGCGTACACCTCAAGTCATGTTCACCGGGACAAACCCGGAAGGTTGGTCGAAATAGCTAAACGATGCATCAAGCTAGCGGTCAACTCGCACCCAAGTCACGCCAAAAGTGATATCGCGCTTTGTCAGCATGCCGATTCATCATTGGCCTGTAGGCAAGCGCAACGCAAGGCTGTGTCTCAAGCCGCGCTGTGAAGGAAGGGCGGCATGGGGCAATGGAGAGCGTCACAGATGGCACGAATCAGCTCGCCCTCCTCAATCGTGACGTCGCCATCAGCACCGATACAGGAGACACAGGCGGCGACGATACGCTGCTTAACTGGCGGCGCTGCGTGTTCCAGATCATCCAGCGCGGCATCCAACATCTGTAATCCGCAGTCAACTGCGGGGATTAATGCGAGCTTGTTGCTCGGCACCAGCAGTTCACGCCAGCCACAGGCATAGGCGTTCAACGCTGCCGCTTCTGTATTGGCACCCCAGCCAGCCAAGCAGGACAATAAGGCCTGACAGGAGGACAACGCGGGCAGCAGGCTTTTGTGACGCACGATCGCGGGTGGCTTCGGCGTGAATCCAGGCTCCAGGTGACGAATGATGATGCGCTGCAGCGCATATTCAAAAAGATCAATTTGTGCATCGGCCCGCACAAGCGTATCCACGTTGTTCTTGAACTGAGCGAATTGCCCATGCGATAGCGTCCGTAGCGCGGGCAAGGTGATATCAATGAGCGGCAGACGATATTCCGGCGGGATCGCCATTGCCGCTTCGCGCAGGCGTTCGACGTCGGCATACACCTCGGCATCGGCGGACGCTTTCAAGGCGCTCATCTGCGTACTCTGGATCGCATCTCGACTGTCCAGAAGCAGGGCATACACGACCGCGCGTGCACCAAAGCCCTCGTGCGCGGCGGCGACCAATGGCGCGGGCAGCTCACGTAACAGCTGCTGTGCATAGGCAACATGTTCCGGCGTGGGGGTGCCGATGCGATCGACGACCTGTTCGGCAGACACCGCGATGCGTTCTGTTGCCGCAGATGCGCCCGCGAATCCAGACACGCCTTCGTGCGCGGAACCCGTTTGCGCAGCCTTACGCGCTCTCGCCTTCAGCTCCCCGTCAAACGCAGGATCAACACGTCGAATGCGTTCCTCCAGAGGTGGGTGTGTGGCAAAAAGACCAACGAAACTCTGCCGTATCCCATTTGCGAAAAAGAAATGCGATGCTTGTTCGGCTTTGGCGTGATGGACGCGTGACCCATCATCAAAACCGCCGATCTTCTTCAAAGCACTCGCGATACCATCCGGATTGCGCGTAAACTGTACCGCGGAGGCGTCTGCAAGAAATTCACGCTGACGTGACACCGCGGCCTTGATCAGCTTTCCAAAGAGGACACCAATGTAACCCACGGCCATAATGATCAGGCCCATGATGGCAATCGGAAGCGCCCCACCCTTCTTGTCCGAACGGGAAGAACGTCCCCCGAACATAGTCATGCGCATGACATAGTACCCAAGCATGCCAATAATCAGAATGCCGTTGAGAACGCCCATGAGCCGGATATTCAAGCGCATGTCGCCATTGAGGATGTGGCTAAACTCGTGTGCGATGACCCCTTGAAGTTCGTCACGCGTCAATTGCTGAATGCAGCCGCGCGTCACGGCGACAACAGCCTGATCAATGGAGAATCCTGCCGCAAACGCGTTGATGCCATCTTCGTTATCCATGACGAAGATCCGCGGCATCGGAACACCGGAGGCAATCGACATTTCTTCTACAATGTTGCGTAGCTTGCGTTCGTCCCGATTCGTGGTCGACGGATCGACCTCCCTCGCACCCAGCGACTCGGCCACCGCGGCGCCCCCACGGCCAAGTTGAATCACTTTAAAAACGCTGCCCATCAGGACGATAAAAAGTGTTCCGACCGCAACGCCCAGGGCCAATTCGCCGTTCCACAAACGTGATGATTCAAACGTTGTACGTTGCTCTTCGGACGAAAACCCGAGGAAGGTCATCGCAATGGCCATGTACACGCCTGCGATGATCAGGGCGACAGCTAGCGCATAGTAAACAACCAGCTGCGTCGTCTTACGCCGCGCGTGCTCCTGACTCTGAAAGAAGTTCATCGTTCACCTAGTCCCTGGATGGCGCGGGGCCACCGCGACTCAGTCAAACGACACGGACGGCGCTTCGCGCTCGACCTCGTTCTGAATTTCGAAAAGAACAGCTGCCTGGAAAGCAAAAGGACCCGCGATAAGAACATTGGGGAAGGTCTCGCGGGCCGTATTGTAGGTCATCACCGAATCGTTGTAGGCCTGACGGGAAAAGGCTACTTTGTTCTCCGTCGAGGTCAACTCCTCCATGAGTTGCGACATGGTCTCATTGGCCTTGAGGTCCGGGTAGCGCTCGACCGTGACAAGTAACTTGCTCATGGCGCCGCCAAGGGCAGCTTCCGCGCCCAACAGGCTCTGCATGGCTGCTGCATTTTCCGGATTCGCAGCGGCGGCCTGACTCGCCGACGAGGCTTGATTGCGGGCCTGAATGACGGCTTCAAGCGTATCTTTCTCGTGCGACATATAAGCTTTGGCCGTATTTACAAGGTTGGGAATAAGGTCGTAACGCCGCTTGAGCTGTACGTCAATTTGTGCGAACGCGTTTTTGAACGCGTTGCGCAGGCTCACCAGCTTGTTATAAATGCCGATGACCATGAACGCGACGATGACGACCACTGCGATTGTGATTAAAGTACCTGTCATATTCTATCTCCTGATTCGTTTTTGCATCAGAGCCATTCTTCCGGCACAGACCAATTTCTGTCGACTATAAAACGTGGCGTGGTTTGTAAGGGGCCAGAACGGAGCCGAATCCGATCATGTGCCAAAGTAACGGTCACCAAAATCTCCGAGTCCGGGAACAATGAATTTTTGCTCGTTCAGGTGGTCGTCGATGGCAGCCGTGATGATTTTAATTCCGGGATAGCGGCCCTGGATACGGGCAATGCCTTCGGGGGCGGCCAGAACACAGACAAGTACAATACTACCGGGATTTTTCTTCAGCAGGATTGTCACCGTATCATCCAAAGATCCGCCGGTTGCCAACATCGGGTCGAGCACCAGAACCTGATCATCAGGCGCAATCTCTGGCAGCTTCTGATAATACTCGCGTGCAACGGCCGTTTTTTCATCACGTTCCAGGCCGACGAACCCAACGCCTGCATCGGGCAGAAAATCCTGAATCGTCATTAGCATGGCGAGTCCTGCGCGCAAGACGGGAACAACGACCGTCTTTTGGTCAAGGGCAGCACCTTCGCATGAGGTCAATGGGGTCTCAATGGTTGTTGCGCTGGTGCGCAAGCAGCGCGTCGCTTCAACGATGAGAATTTGAGAAACAATGCCAGCATGACGCCGGAAACGACTGGTGTCGGTTTCGCGATCACGCAGAATCGACAATGAATGGTCGATCAGCGGGTGCTTTACGAGTAAGATGTCGGACATGCGCCGCGCGCCCTCCCAATGTTGCTGAGATTCTCACGATAGACGTCACAGAGGGAGCCGCGCAAGTCCAAACTGAAGGGCTAAGGCATAACGAATTCAGGCAGGGCTGCATCGCGGTCAACGGCAAGAGGGACCATTTCCCCACTCGTCGCAAGCTCCTCGTTCGAGAAAAGGTCCTACTTCAGAGCCGAGCATCACCAAATGAGATTAGATGCGTTTGCCCTGCGAATTCAGGCTTCCGCCCGCACCCCGATTCCGCTAGCCTTTTACGAGTTACACAAACGCGACCGCCACGACATCCAATACTCGACGACAAGGACTCAACACCATGCGATGGATACCCCAACTTTTCGTTCTACTCATGTTCCTTTCTGCGGCCTCGGACGGGCGCGCAGATGACCTTGATGCCGCATTACGCAAACGCGTTGATGTTGCCATCACCGAAGGCCTCGACTGGCTGGCGGCGCAGCAACGTGACACAGGCGCATGGTCGAACGAAAAATTCCCCGCGCTGTCGGCGCTACCGGTGGAAGCATTCACGCAGTCTGATCATGCCGAGCGTGATACGATTGTCACGAACGGCTGCGCATTCATACTATCCAATGCCCAGAACAACGGTGGCATCTACCGCAAATCGATCGTGCCGGGCCGTGGCGGCCTGAGTACGTACAATACGGCCGTCTGCGTATCCGCGCTACACGCGGTTGGCGACCCCGCGTTTCGCACGACCATTTTGAAAGCACGTGCCTTTCTCTCGGAGAGTCAATTGATGGGCGACGACGCGCATGCGGGCGGATTTGGTTACGGGCAGAGCAGCATCCGCCGCTCGACGGATCTGATGGTCAGCATGCATGCAGTCGAAGCCATGTACCGCACGCGTGATGCCGAAGATTCGCGCGCTTCAGGCGAAACACGCGCCAAACTCGATGCAGAAAAGACGCTCGCCTATATCACCAAGATGCAAAATGCGTCCGATGCCGGCGATGCCGAGCAAGGCGGCTTTTTTTATGGGCCGGGTAAATCGGGCGCAGGCAAAACAGAGAACGCCAAAGGCGAGGTTGTTTTTCGTTCGTATGGCAGCATGACCTACGCGGGACTGCTGGCACTGATTTATGCGGACGTGCCACGGGATGATCCGCGTGTAAAATCGGCGTTCGCGTGGTCGCTCGACCACTGGACACTTGATGAAAATCCTGGCCTCGGCGTGCAGGGCATGTATTTCTTTTACAATGTTCTGGCAAAAGCCCTTGATACCTATGGCGTCAACCCTTTGACCCCATCCGAAGGCGAACCCATCAACTGGAAAGCCGCCCTCGCCGAGAAATTGCTGACCCTGCAGACCCGAGACGCGGACAGCGGACACGCTTACTGGGTAAACGCCAACGGGCGCTATTGGGAAAACGATCCTGTCCTCGTGACGTCGTACGCCATTCTGGCGCTGCAGCGCCTCTAAATCCGAAAACTCAGTCGTGGGCAAGTGCCCGAGTACGGAAATTGGCGAAACAGACAGCCATGCAGATGGCGCCCATGGCGACATGGAATAGCGCGTCTATCGTCACGACGGAGTCCATACTCTGATAGATGCCCAAACTCATTGCAAAGAACATTCGCCCGAAGCTGTTCCACACAATGAAAACGAGAAATGCGATTCCAAACCCTGTATTACGCTTGAATCGTAACGAGAGCCAAAAAGCCAACCAGGAATAGCCAAAAAGCATCGTCAGATACTCCACGATCATCACAGTAGCAACTTCATGCACGTCATGATCGTGGCCAAACACAGCCAGTGCTAACACGGCGAAAAAAAGCGTCGCCGCCCCCCACGGAAGCATCGAAACGGCGATTGCTCGCACTTTGCCCCACAGAATTTCGCGATCAGAAAGATCCGTTGTCAACAGAGGTTCCATCGCCCTGAACTTTTTCTCTTTATGAAACGCCTGCGAGCAGAGCGCAACCGTTCCAAAAGCATTGATCAGCGCCGAACCGAGTAGCGCCGTCCAAATGAACGCCTCGCCAAACTCCGCAGCCCGCATTTTCGACGCCAAGGCGAACCACAAGAACGCAACGAGAAGGGCCAGCACGCTGACGAGAAACTTCATCAAGGAACCGCGACGACCACCGAGCCAGAATTCAAAATCACGCCAGAAGACCGGGTTCTGAAATGCGAGTGGTGCGCGCGCGTGTCGACGCCGTACACGACGGGCGGCCATGCGTTTCTCGACCGCGTTACCGACGCGCGTTGAGTCGGACACCGCCCCTTTGACAATATATCGCTGCGCGAGTCGAACGATTGGAATGGCTAGCGCAATACTCAGAGCGGTGCTGATGAGCGCCGACAGCCACTCCCCGCCCTCGACGACCGTACCCATTGCCAGAAAAGGTGAGACGCCCATGAAAACGGAATTAAAATTGGCCAATCTGTCTATATTGGTTTCATCCCCAATATACGCCAACACCCAGGGGACGATGAGAAAGGCACCGACCCAGAACAGACCCGCCGTGCCCGTTGCGGTGCGATCACTGCGGGTGACACTTGCTGCCAGAAGTCCGAGTGCACCCACCAGAAACGAATGTGACAAAATAACCGCGATGGCGATGAGAATCTGTTGAATCGATACACCGCCAAGGCTGACCGCCAGGAGAATGAGCGGAAGAATAGAAAGCAGAATCATCGTGGACCCAAACAGCGCCGTGAACAGCTTGCCCCAAACAATGTTGGCTCCGGACACCTCCGTGAGGAGAAGTAATCCAAGCGTACGCTCCTCCTTCTCACGCACGATCAGATTGACGGCTCCGGCCATGCCTATGAAACTCAGGCCACCCAGCGAGGCGAAAGCCAGCATGGAGAAAAGGCGTAACCCGACGGTGGTCGACCCCATGCCACGTCCCATGTTAGCGGCGAGTGCCATCACCACGGCCAACAGCACAACAACGGAAACTCGCTTCAAATAGAACCGTTTGTGCCGAGGAGCCGACTTCAATTCGCGAGCAATAACAAACGTTGTCAAATTCATGATGGTGCCACAGACAGGTTTCGGAAATTACGTTTCAAAATGGCAAACACGGCAAGTACCATGACGATATCAATAGCAATGGTTCCAACGGCGATAAGTCCGCCCCACCCGTACCAAAACCAGCCCTCCCCATCGACATCAAGGAACCACGACACGAGACCGGCGACCAACATTGGAACAAGGGCCAACACAAAGGTCATCAAATACTTGATAAAGGTTGTCCAAATGATGTAGGCGACAAAGGTGGCGGCAAGGACGGTCGGCGTTTTCATCCGCAGAGAAAGCAACATGGCCAGAAGCGAAAACGCAGCAATGCTCGTTATATGATTCACGGCTACCCCCAAACCAAAGAGCAACATCATCCATTCCCCCGTTTCGGCCGTGAACAGCGCGCCGCCCACGCAACCGATCACCAGCCAAGGCAACACGGAAACAGCTATCGCCCCAAGCTTTCCCCAGATGATCTGCCGTTCCGTCAAATCAGACATCACTAACAATTCGAGTGTTCGATCCTCCTTTTCTGAGTTAAACGAACGCGCGGAGCGAATGATGGCGAAAATGCCGGACGTGAAGGCGCACACGACGGCAGCGCCAATGCCGGCAGCAGCAAGCGCTTCGGAGAGCGTCGCGACGTTAATCCACGCCGTCGTAACGCTCACCACGGCGATGATGACCGCCGTAATGGTGGAGGCCACGACCCACTCACGACGATGACCGCGACAGACGCAATGCACATCCTTCGTCAGCACAGGGTTTCGAGTGTTAAACGCCACGGAAGCGCGATTAGGTGCATGCCCCGCTCGCGTGCGAGATCGTTGCATCCATGCGAGCAAGGGATTTGGTTTCGGATCGAACTCGCGCGGTAATGCGCGCATCGCTGCAAAAACGAAAGGAAGCCCGAGCAGGAGGTTAAACCCGCAATTCCAATAGCCGCTCGACAGACGGGATCCGTCCCCCACGTGATTCAACGCGATAAAGGGCGACACAATGGGCAGCACAAGACTGACAATCGCTGAGTTGCGCCCGCCGAAAACGAAAACGGCCATTGGCAGCGCAGCAAACACGAGGGCGACCAAGGCCAACACACGTCCGATGAGTGCGCGTTCGGTCGAGGCGGAAGCC
>JBLHHU010000094.1:0-11176 GCA_047615735.1 Kiritimatiellia bacterium
CAGACCATCGGCGAATTGAATTTGAAACCCCAAAGCCCTGCAGAAACAGCCCAACCATAGCTCGCAGCGTATCTGCGAGGTCTTGCATGAATCGTGCGGCTTGCGCCATCTGTTCTGAAGGAGAATTACGGGAACGGGCTCTGCGTGGATGACAGCGAACGTGGCGTCATGCCTAGAAGGCATAACGTTTATTTTCCACTTCTTTAGCTCAGCACATCCTGAATGACGTGACCATGTACATCGGTGAGACGTCGCTCGAAGCCGTTATGGTAGTAGGTCAGCCGTTCGTGATCGAGGCCGAGTAGATGCAGAATCGTTGCATGGAAGTCATAGACCGTCGTTACCTGATCCACGGCCTTGTATCCGAATTCGTCGGTTGCGCCATAGCTGAAAGGTGCCTTGACGCCTGCGCCCATCAACCACGCGGTAAAGCCGTCGGGATTATGGTCACGCCCGCTGGCACCCTTCTGAAAGGTCGGCATGCGCCCGAATTCGGTGGTCCACACGACCAGTGTATCGTCGAGCATGCCGCGTCGCTTCATATCACGCAACAGCGCTGCGCAGGGCTGATCGAGCACCGGTCCATGTTTGGCGTATTGCTTAGCCAGATGCTTGTGCCCGTCCCAGTTACTGACACCCTCTCCGCCTGTTTGATATGCGCCGTTGAACAACTGCACAAAACGAACGCCCTGCTCGAGCAAACGACGCGCCAGGATACAGTTTTTCGCGAAGCCAGATTTCAGTTTATTGGACGTGTCGTCGGCCCCGTATTCCCGCAGAATGCTCTTCGGCTCAGTAGAAAGATCGGTCACCTCGGGAACGCTGAGCTGCATGCGAGCAGACAACTCATAGCTTGCAATGCGAGCGGCTAATTCGCTGTCGCCGGGAAAGCGTTTTAAATGGTGTTCATTCAGCTGCTGGAGGAATCCTCGGGTCGCACTGTCAGCCAGAGCCGTTGTGCCCGCCGGCCGCTTCAGGTTCATCAACGGTTTGGTGGCGTTAAACGCGGTTCCCTGAAAGGCTGCAGGAAGAAATCCGGGCCCCCAATTGTTGACACTCGACTGTGGCGAACCTCGTGGATCTGCGATTGCAACATAGGCCGGCAAATTGGCATTATCCGAACCAAGCGCCCACGTCGACCACGCACCCATACTTGGAAACCCGTCGAGAATATTGCCTGTCGACATAAAGTTCTCCCCGGGACCATGGGTGTTGGTCTTGCTGGTGAGCGAGTGGATAAAACACATGTCGTCCGCGAGTTCCCCGAGCTGCGGGACGAGATCCGACACCATCTTTCCGGACTTTCCACGCGGCCTGAAGGTCCATGGACTCTTCGTCAACATCCCCTGTTCCCCCTGAAAGGTTTTCAGGTTCTCGGCACCCGGCAACGGTTGCCCGTGACGCGTGATAAGCTCGGGCTTGTAATCAAATGTATCCAGCTGGCTGCATGCGCCTGCGCAAAATATGACCAGTACTTTTTTCGCCGCGGGCAGATGATGCGGGGTGCGCGAGGAGAAGGGTTTTGAGGGGTCGATCTCTGGTCGAAACGGTTCTTTCGTACCAGCCAGAAGCTTATCCTGCTGCAGCAAACTGGCGAGAGCTATACCACTGAGACCGCGCGCGGTGTTGCCGAGAAAATGACGTCTGCTTAATAAAGTATTCATGGGATAAACACAAATTCGTTCGCGTTAAGAACGGCGCGACAGAATTCGGCAAGGCCTTTCTTTTCTATAAAAGCAACGGCATCAACCGTCTCGTTGCCATCAGGTGGACGATGAAAACATAACTGCCAGGTTCTTTCAACTCGCGTCGCATTCGTCTGCTCTTCAGCGAGCAGGCGTTTACTGAGGAGGTCTGCCTGCTGAAGAACGAATGTACTGTTAAAGAGACTCATAGCCTGCAGCGGCGTCGTCGAACGACTTCGTGCGGCCACGGTCTGGCTTGCATCTGGACAGTCGAAAGTGCCAAACACGGAGTCACGCTCCTGACGGACCTTGGTCATATAAATCATGCGCCGCCAATCGTCAGGCCCATAGGTCTCCTTCGGATGGTAATGACGAACGTTTTCCTTCTCGACCTTGAACCCACTGAATCCGGGACCGCCTGCACGCGGGTCAAGAACACCGCTTACAGAGAGAATCGAATCGCGGATGGCTTCCGCCTCAAGGCGACGTGTCGGGAATCGCCACAACAGTCTTGATGCTGCATCGACCCGCATGCCGGCCTCGTTCGACCGACTGTCTTGCTGCCAGGTTCCGGACAAAAGGATCAGCCTGTGCATTTGTTTGAGAGACCAGTCGTTGTTCACCAACTCATACGCGAGCCAGTCGAGCAGCTGCGGATGGCTCGGCGGGGTACCATTCCTGCCCAAATCACTGGGTGTGTCGACAATTCCGGTGCCGAAATGAAACTGCCACAAACGGTTGGCGATGACACGGGCGGTAAGAGGGTTGTCGTCGGAAGCCACCCAGTTGGCAAAAGCCAGGCGCCGCTCTTGTTCGGGAACATCCAGCGCCAAATTCAGTGACGCCAATGCAGAAATACCGCCCGGCCCGACACGCTCGCGCTTGGCATCTGGCTCTCCACGATATAGACGATGGGTCGCCGCCGGCTGACGGAACGTTCCGACATAGGCCATCGTACTGTTCTCTAGCTGGTACTTGCGGCCCTTTTCCTTATTCAGATTCTCTAACCACTTGCGGCCTTGTTCGGCATCCGGATGACCGTCAAAGTCGTACGGCTGGTCCCCCTTTTTCTTCTTTCCAACATGGCTTCTGATGCGATCAGCCGACGATGTCAGGAGTTGCCATATGCCAGCTTCGCTGGCCGCTTCAATACGATAACCCACGGCTAAGCGGTCTGCGTACTTACCGGCCCGGTCGCGCGCCCATTCAATACGATCAATCTGTGTCAGCTCTGGCAGTTCGATCTGCACCCAGCCGGTATTCCTGGCGGTTATCCAGCTTTTCGGATTCCCATACTCACCGTCGTTGATGTGCTCAAGCTTGTGAAGCGGATGAACAAAGTCACCCGACGACGTTGCCTTGGCACCAAGCAGAGCGAGAGCCACATTCTGCTCGCCAGAAAAAACCTCAAACTCGTCAATACAGGCCTGTCCTTGGTGGGATGCCTCTATAGTAAAGCGGACGAATTTCGCCTGTACGGGCTCAAAGGTGTCGACGTTATGCAGGGCACTGACGGCTGGACGCCTCCCCTCACCATGTGGTGAGGCGGCTCTGTGAGCCTCTTTCTTTCGGGACTCCAACGTAAACCGAGTCAGCTGTGTCTTCAGCTTGTTGATTCGCCCGTTCAGTTCGTTAATCTCAGACTTTATGGTCGGAGAAAGAGGCAAATTGCGATTGCCATGCTGAACGCCCGCGAACACGGCCTGCATCGCGTAATAGTCTTTTTGGGAAATAGGATCGAACTTGTGATTGTGACATCGGGCGCATCCCGTCGTAAGCCCAAGAAACGCTGTGCCGGTTGTATTGATAATATCATCCAGCTCATTCATTCGCTGAATATCATTCAGCTTAGGGTCTTTGCCTTTAACCTGATCAACAGGTCCCGCAACAAGGAAACCGGTACCAATCGGAACACCGAGAGCATCTCCGGCGATCTGTTCGCGCACAAAGGCGTTGTATGGCTTATCCTCGTTCAACGATCGAATCACCCAGTCGCGATATCGCCATGCGTGCGGGCGTTCACGGTTCATCTCAAAGCCGTGCGTCTCACCAAAGCGGGCAAGATCGAGCCAATGCCCAGCCCAACGTTCACCGTACTGAGGGCGCGCTAGGACATTGTCAATGAGTCGTGCCCATGCCGCGGGTCGCTCATCCGTTTCGAAAGCGGTGACCTCCTCGGGAGTTGGCGGCAAACCGAGCATGACCATGTACAGACGCCGAATCAGGGTCCTGCGCGATGCCGTGGGGGAAGGTTCCAGGCCTGACTCCTTGAGTTTACGGCGAATAAACCCATCCAGGTTGGAGGCCTCATCTGGCCGTTGTATCGGCAGGAACGACCAATGCGTCAAGTTAACAGCCTCCTCGGCAGGACCATAACTGCCCGGGGTCTTTGCGCCTTCAGCGATCCATTGACTGATCCGGGCGATCTGCTTCGTGGTCAGAGCGTCCCCTTTCGGAGGCATCTCCAGCTCTTCTTCCTCATGCTTGATCAGCTTGACAAGAAAACTGTTGGTCGGTTCACCGGGAACAATCGCAGCTTCGCCTGAGCCACCGCCACGTAGAAGGGGCGCCAGGCGATCGAGACGAAACTTGCCTTTCTGCTTTTTCGGTCCATGGCACTCGATGCAGCGCTTGGCAAATAGTGGTTCGATCTCGGTTTCAAAATCGACAGGCTCAGCAGCTGCCGGACATGCAACAGATGCAACGAGGATTAGTAATGTAAAGATCCGCTGCACTAGAGCGCCATCCCAACCAAGATAACCATAAGTATTAGCGTTTGATAGGTCATCACGAAGCATTAACCTAACATAGTATCCCAGTTCACGTCATCATTATGCGAATGGGTAAAGCCTATAGATCGTTCATATTCCATTCGTCATAGCGTGATCCAGGACGTTCTCCCTAGAAACAACAAGCAACAGGGATGCAGACTCGCCCTGGCGGGCGGGGGGAGCGCATTCCGTATTTTCCTGAGAATTGTAACCGCATGGGCGGTAGCCCCCTGATACTGTCAACCCAAGCTGCATGAGAAGCAGGGGCACGGAGTGTGCCCGGGAAGCGGCAGCCACCACAACAGGAGAACAACGGCGTGCATGGTAGCCTCGCTAGCTCGGCACCATGACGCCGGACGTTATCGTGACACTATACTGGAGAGGGGTCAATTACGTGACTAGTGATTTGAAAATATGTTGTCTGTGGATAGTGGCGTTGTGTTTGAGCGCGTGTGCATTCGGACAAGAAGCGCCGTATCAAATCAAACTGAATATCCCGTACTACAGTGAGTCAGTTACCAAGACAGATCAGTACATGAAGAAACGCTGTGTATTGGACATCTATTACCCCAACAACACCAAGGATTTTGCTACGTTGGTTTGGTTTCATGGTGGTGGACTGACAGGTGGAAATAAGCAGTTTCCAAATGATCTAAAAGGAAAAGGGCTCTGCATCGTTGCTGTTAATTATCGGCTATACCCTAAGGTTAATGCCCCTGCATATATTGAGGATGCTGCTGCTGCCGTTGCTTGGGTATTTAACAATATTGAAAGGCATGGCGGCAGCACGTCGCGCATATTCATATCGGGGCATTCGGCGGGTGGATATCTTACAAGTATGATTGGATTAGATAAACGTTGGTTGGCCGCCCACAGAATAGACGCCAACCAGGTTGCGGGCTTGATTCCTCTGAGCGGCCACACCATAACCCACTTTACCGTTCGTAAAGAGAGGGGAATTCCCGGAACGCGGCCTATTGTAGACGACTTAGCGCCGTTATACCACGTGCGCGCTGATGCCCCGCCTCTGTTGCTGATTACGGGTGACAGAGAGAAGGAAATGCTGGGGCGGTATGAAGAGAATGCTTACATGATGCGCATGATGAAAGTGTCAGGTCACAAAGACACCGCCATTCTGGAGTTGAAAGGCTACGGGCATGGAATTACCAAACCTGCCTTGCCGTTAGTGTTGAAGGAAATTCAAAGAAGAGTAAAAGAGCAGAATCGGTGAACATTTAATCGAGTACGATAACAAACAAAATCAGCGTACGCGGAATACCGCGTCACTGATTCGGAACGTTCGTAAGAAAATGAAAATTCTCGGAACCAACCTCGCGTGCTGACGGTCATACGTTACAAAGACAAGGTGCATTACCATGAATAGCAAGATGGTTATAGGAGCAGTCTGCGCCATACTTTCGGCTGGGGCTTGGGCGGGGCCATCAGCGCACGCTGACACACGACTGACCAACTTGCTGGACAACTCGGATTTCGCGCTGCTCTCGTCCGATGCTGGACGTGGTTGGTAACGGTGCTGAGGGGAAGGGGACTTGGGTGACACGTTTGCGTCACCAGGAAATCAACGTTGTCGATTCTTCCTCTCGACGTTGTTGCCAGAGAACAGATTGATCTTTCGCCATAGCGAATCGGCGTTTTGCCAGTTGCCAAGCCCGCGTTCGCCGTCCACAGTTGAATGACGTTTTGAAAAGGACCTGGGCGGGGCCAAGGAAAAAGGATTCCCCGTCCAACAAGCGCTCGCAAATATGCTAAAGCGCAATGTTGGGTCTATCTCAATACAGGAGCACCTATGAAACCAATAATGACGCTATTACTCCTGTGCACATTGTGCTTATTCGCAACTTCTTGCGCTACGAGCTCAGCCCTGAGACACAGGCATAGTTTTGAAAAGAGAACATACGCAGGCACGGCCATTGACCTCGAAATTATAAGTGGTTTTGGGGACTATTATGATTTTGGCCAACCAGCTGGGAGCCTGTTCTGGTCTTTTTCAATCGTTGATTTGCCGTTGAGCTTTGTCGCGGACACCATTTTGCTACCATACACGGTCTATGCTGACGTAAAGGACGCAAAGGAAGGCAAGAAAGCCGAACTAGAGAATTGAGTCTATTTGTACGTACCGCGCAAAACACTCATTCTAAGCGTTCGGCATTGAAGCAGCCATCAAATAAAGGAGACGCTGACCCATGACCAAAAGCGTCCGTAAAAAGAAGGTGCTTATCTCTCTGGGGGCAATCGTTCTACTCTTCGCGCTGTGCGCGCTGACAGGCGTAGGTTGTGTGAGCACCGCGAACCTCGCTCTATTGTTATCGGCCTCATTGCGGATAAGCACTGGTCGGGTGTGATCACCTATCGAGGTGAATTCACACGCATCATATCATTCAGAAGATCTAGAAATGAGGAGGTCGAGATATATGAAGGCTAAAAGTTTAGACAAGAGTTTTGACTCAAAGGAAGACATCACGGCCTATTTGGATCTCTCAAAAGCACGTCGTCCTGCGCAGGAACAGAAGAGAGTGAATGTTGACTTTCCCGTTTGGATGATTCGCTCGCTTGATCGTGAAGCGAAACGCGTGGGAGTTCCTCGTCAATCTCTGATCAAGGTGTTGATTGCTCAGCACATTGAAAAGGCAAGTGCCTAAGATTCCAACCATCGCTCGCAGCATATCGGCGAGGTCTTGCACGAATTCTGCGGCTTGCCCGCCGTAGCGCGAAGTGCGTAGGGGGGAGCACGATATCACGCCAGACCTCTTGAAGGGTGAAGCGTAACGTTGAGAACCATATAGAAAAGGAATACAGATGAAAGCATCACAATTCGGAGCACTCTTGCTAACTCTACCCTTACTTTTCACGGGCTGCGTTTCCACTGTTTCAAAAAGTACGCTTGTCAATAATCTGGAGTCTGGGAAGTCGCAACGTGTCGTTGTATATGGAACAAGCCTTACAGCAGGTGGAGCATGGGTTAAACAATTGCAGGCGGCTCTCAACGACAGTCATCCTGAAAAGGCAAAGATTATTAATAGCGGCGGGGGCGCAAAGTGGTCAACGTGGGGTGTCGATAATCTGGACAAGAGCGTCATCGAGAAGAAGCCCGACACGGTTCTGATCGAGTTTGCGATTAATGATGCATACCTTCCTTACAAGACTTCTGTTGCGCAAGCGCAACGTAATCTCGGAAACATCATCGAACGGATTCTCGAGTCTAACGCTAAGTGTGAGATTGTCCTGATGGTCATGAATCCCCCCATCGGTGTTCATTTGGAACGTCGCCCCAAGGTCAACGACTATTACCAGATGTACCGAGATGTGGCCAAAGCACGAAAGCTCCTGCTTGTTGATCACTATCCGACGTGGGAGAAGATCCTCAACGAAGACCCCGAGCTGTTTAACACGTATGTCCCCGACGGCATCCATCCCGGCACCGAAGGGTGTAAGGTGGTGATAACCCCAAATATTACCAAGGCTTTGGGACTAAGCGCTGAAGAATAGGATGGAGCCGTTTCTCAGAGAAACGCGCAAAGCGAGGCTCCCTGAGAAACGTATCTGAGCACGTTCGATTCAAGAGGATTATCATGAAGAGCACCATCATCGTTTTGAGCGCCATGCTGATTTGCTTTGAATTCGCAAGTGCGGATCAGGTCAAATTACGCAAGGGTCACGCGCAAACCCCTGAGGCCGCCGCGAAAGAACTGGAGGTGTTCAAGCAGAGCTATTGCGACCTCGCCGGGTGGAAGGATCGCAAGGAAAGCATTCGTGAAGGAATTCTACAGGGCGCAGGACTGTCGAAACTACCCGTGAAGACACCGCTCAATCCAGCGTACTCAAACAAGCGGACCTACGATGGTTATTTCGTTCAGAGCGTCGCCTTCCAGAGTGCTCCCGGTTTTTATGTTACCGGCACACTGTACCGTCCAACCGAAGGCAAGGGCCAACTCGCTGGTATGCTATGCCCCCATGGACACGGTGGTCGGTTCAAGGCCAGCAGGCAATCACGATGCGCTGTACTTGCCCGCATGGGCGCCGTTGTCTTTCTGTATGATATGGTGGGGTATGGTGACTGGAAAGAGGCCGGCTGGTCACACAGTGAGACCCCTGACGTGCTCAGGCTACAAACCTGGAACAGTATACGTGCGCTTGACTACCTCCTTTCGTTACCGGATGTAGACCCAAAACGAATCGGCATGACGGGCTGCTCGGGCGGAGGAACACAAACGTTTATACTGTCGGCCATTGATGATCGGATCGCCGTCAGCGTACCGGTTTGCCAAGTCTCGGCACACTTCTTTGGAGGGTGTGTTTGCGAGAGCGGCATGCCAATCCACCAGGGACAGAAACACAAAACCAACAACGCTGAAATTGCGGCTTTGGCTGCGCCGCGGCCACAGTTGTTGATTTCCAACGGCTCGGATTGGACAAAGAACACACCCGAGGTCGAATACCCGTACGTCAAACACGTTTACGGACTCTATGGCGTCGACAACATGGTCAAGAACGCACATTTCGCCAAAGAGGAGCACGATTACGGGTTGTCTAAACGAATGGCGGCCTATCCATTCCTGGCTGAACACCTCGGTTTGGAACTTGCCAAGGTTCAGGACGCCGACGGGAACATCGACGAATCATTCGTCATCGTTGAAGCGCGCGCAGACATGTTGGTCTTCGGAGCTAGAAACGCATACCCAAAGGATGCTGCAAAGCCAAACACAGCATTGCCGAAATAGATGGAAAGACAGCGAACAAGCGAATTCAGCCTGTCGGCCACTGCGGGCCCGAACGCTGATTCGAAACGTTGGCGAGATGGAGATTAATGAAGAACTACGTTATTGAACAAATGGACGAGGTCGAATCTGCACAATGCCCTTGCGGGACAACTCGGCGTGCATTCGTGAGCCCTGATAATCCTGTGGCAACAATACACATGGTTGATATCTCGAAGGACAGCAGGCTTCACTACCATAAGAAACAAACCGAAATATACCTTATTCTGGAGGGTGAGGGTCACATGGAGCTTGATGGCGAGCTGGTGCCCGTCAAGCCCATGACAAGCATTCTCATTAAACCTGGCTGTCGCCATCGCGCTGTCGGGAAAATGCGTCTCATCAATGTGCCAATCCCTGCGTTCGATCCAGAAGATGAATGGTTTGATGACTGAGGGCGCAGGTAAACCGCCAATCCCTAGAAGGGTAAGGCGCAGACGTTCGATTAAAGAAATGAAATACGGCCAGTGACGACAACGCATGAGATGGAGGATGTGGTATGGTAAACTTAGGTGGCGCCGCGTTAATATTGGCTTGCGGTCTATTTGCCGACAACCTCGTGATGAAACGTGACGTTGGGAAAAACATATGAAGAAATTAGCGACGGTAATTGTGACAGCGCTACTCCTTGCGGGATGTGTCGAACCGGCTGCTCGCAGCTTTCTCGGGGATATCACCGTAGGTGAGTCGGTGTATACAAACGGCGTATGCCTCCTCCCCCTGGATATGCCGACACGCATGGTTCACTCAGCGCAATGGGTGTACAAGGTTAAGTCAAACGTGGAGGGGACTAACTTGTTTGTGACTGCGCATATCACGAAGCCACCGTTTCTGGCAAAGCAGTCGTATCCAGGCACGATCAATCTCGGCGCCATCAATTCTGGAAACTATTCTCTTTTCTATCGTGACCCACAGGGAGTAGACCACCCACTTGGGACCGTGACGGTAGCGTCGCCCGACAATTGATTCGAGACATACATATCAAATCACGCACGATATGAATTGGTTGAAGATCGTTGTCTGTTCGGTAAATGCAGTTTTCAATCCGGCACCTCGGTTTTCCTCGGCGGCATGAACACCCGTAGCCCAAGATGAATTGAAAAAAGCCACATGAAGCTCGCCACATTTTTTGTATTAACAGCTACGCTTTCAGGTGTTGCACTTGCGGCAGAAGTATGGCCGGAGCACATCAGCAAGCCAGGAGCCAACGGGTGGCGCTGCAATGTCGTCCAGGCCGACCCGGAAGACCACGGGCCGGACGGAATCAACATCCACGATTGGGATTGTGATGGCCAGTTGGATCTTTTTGTGAATTACGAAGAGGGGAAATACAGCCGCCTATATTTCAATCCCGGCAAGCATGCGGTTCGTGATCCCTGGCCAGATTTTGTGGAATTCACGCATGGCAACTGTGAAGATTCGGGCATGGGCGATCTCGATAATGATGGTGATATCGACTACATCGCCAATGGCGGGTGGGTATACTTCAACCCGGGTAAATCCAATGTGCGTCACGCGTCCCGTTGGACAAAGATGACACTCTTCAACGAGGAACAGCGTGTTCCGACCGTGTTTGACGTAGACGGCGACGGGTTGAACGACCTGATCGTTGGTGCGTCGAAATGGTACAAGCAGCCAGAAAAAGAAAAACATAAGGCCGAAAACTGGGTCGACTATCGGATCGGCAAAAATCGGTGGCCGATGAATTGCATTATGAATGACGTCGATGGTGATGGCGACGCCGACATGGTCGTGCCTGATCGCGGCGTGGAGACGTGTTGGTATGTCAATCCGGGCAAGGACAAGGTCACCGGTGAATGGGAGCGAAAGACGTTGCACGCCCATCATGAGCCCATGTTTATGACCGTCGCGGATGTTAATGGCGACAGGATCGACGATTTTGTTATTACCGGAGGCAGTAGGGGAACGCTGGCGAAAAAGCTTA
>JBLHHU010000095.1:0-11130 GCA_047615735.1 Kiritimatiellia bacterium
TACGAACCGAAGCCTTACCGTAATCCTTACCGAAGGCAACGGCGGCTCCGGCTACAAGGCAACGCCGCTGATCCGCATTGGCAGCCTCATTTCAGGAAACACGGCCACGGCCGTGGCCAACATGGCAGACGACGGGACCAACAACGACACCTTAAAAATTGAATCCTTCACGATCTCCAACCCCGGCATGAATTTTTCGACGGTGCCAGCCATCACGATTCACGGAGGCGACCCCGTCATGTCGGCCGTTGTTCCCGTACTGTCACTCGCCACAAACATGTCCGGCGGGCTAACCAAATTGGGCGCAGGCACCTTGACGCTCGGGACCACGAACAGCTATACGGGCAACACCATCGTAGACGCCGGCACACTGGCACTCATGGAGGCTTCACTCGCTGACGAGGCCGACGTTCACCTCGCCAGGGATGCTTTCATCTCAATTGGCTTTGACATCGAGGATCAAGTGCACGCCATGTTTTTTGACGGCGATCCGCTGCCCCCCGGCATTTATGCTTCCGGCGCACTTGGGAATGCAATCACCGGAAGCGGGCTGGGCCACATACGCGTGCTGACCGGACCGGTTCCCGGTCTACAGATTATCCTGAGGTAAACAGGCGAACCGCCCTACGACCCTTCGCGCGCATAGGCCTTGCGCGTGGGCGTCGTTTCCCTTGCGGCCGTCGTCTTCTTTGCAGCCGTCTTTTTTGTGCTGCCTGTGTTTTTTGACGCCGCCTTTGTGGTACCCGAGGTCTTGTTCACGCCGCCAGGAGGTCGACTGAGCCATCCCGTGGGGACAGCGATACTCCCATCCTTCGCACGTACAGCACCGACGTCGTGGTCGACACCAACGAGGTCATAAGGGTCAGGCAGACGATCGCGTCGTTCGAGATATTCGGTCACCGAGAACACGGTCTGCTCACGCTTCGCTTGGCGATAGTCCCAAGGCGAAACAGGCGAGGCTTCCGACCAGATGTTCAACCCCTTCGCTTTTGCGTTGGCCTGCGCACGCGACAGTGATTCAGCGTCGGACTGTTTGAGATAGTGCCAGGCAAAGCCTTGCTCGATTAGCAGCTCACCGATGGAGACATCCCCCATCTGCACTGTGCCGATATGCCGCCGATGTTTGTCCACGTACAGCGAGACCACGCGGACGTGCTTGCCCAGCGCCAGATCGGTCAGGGCCTGCTGTGATTCGGCGGCGAACGGCTGACGCAGATCCGGAGTGTCAATATCGGCAAGGCGAACGGTGTGCTCGACCCCATCACCCGTCGTCACCTGCAACATGTCGCCTTCCATAACGCCTGTCACGGAGCCTTGAATGACTTCTGCGTGAACACAAACCGCCAGCAGACACAACGTCATAACAAGAAACGGACGAACGCTCATTTCGAAATCCTCACGTCATACAGTGAAAGCAATCAACAACACATTCATTCTACGCGACGCGCGTTCGTCGCCGCAAGGGACCTTCTGCAAAAACGCTACTTCAATGTTGAAATCAAGCGCGCTGCGTCCTCTGCCTTTATATGGAATCCGTTAAAACGAACAACGCCTGCCTTGTCGACAATGACCGTCCAGGGCGTGCCTCCAGATCGATAGTCGCGCATTATTGCGGAACGTTTGCCTTTGCTACCGCTATGTCCCACCGGGACGTTCAGTTCATGGCGTTCCAGACTTTCGAGCGCGCGCTTGGGCGTATTGCTCGAGAACCCTTCGAACACGGTCTGAATGGCAACGAAAGCGACGGTTTCGTCATCGGCGAAGGAGTCAGACAATGTCTTGAGTGTCGGAAACCCGTGCGCGTGACATCCCGGACACCAGGATTGAAAGAAATAAAGGTAAAGCACCTTGTCCTTATAATGGGCCACATCCAACGTGCGCGCATCGTCCGGCAGGTTTCGCCAATGTTCGGCATCCCACGCCGGCGCTTTCTGGCCAAGAATACCCAATTCATCTTTTGCAACGGCAAAGCCCCCTGCCAGCAACAAGCAAACCAAGATGCGAACCGCCATCATAAGAAAGACCTTTCGTTGAACCGCGTGAAACCACTGGAATCATTATACCAGAGCGTGTGTACATCGGCGCAATGGCAAAAGTGCAGGCCAACATAGGCGCATCTAAATCACCATCATGACGCATTCCCCCTACATGACAGAAACGTCATGCCGCGGCACCTGTTGCTGTCATCGAGTAGATGTTCAATACGCGTTGAGGAAAGTGACATTAACAACCCAGGCCGCACAGCCATAAGCGGGCGGCCGAAAGGAGAGGCAAGATGAAGACAGGAATACTGCTGACAACGGTGTGCGCGATGGCCACGGCAGGAACACTCAGCACCGTCGCGAGACAGCAAGGGCCGCGGCCGAACAGTGGGGATCAACACCCCGCCGCAACGGCACCCAGGCAGAGCAGCGTTGATTCGAGAGAAGCAACGCCCCAGGCATCACGCGAAAGTGATGCCATTCGCAAGCAACTTATGATCACCGATCTGCGCGTGGTTGAAGATCCAGTGCGCACGAATCCACGTTCAGGAGATCGTGCGGTCTGGACGTTTAAGCACCTCATGGAACAGATGGCCGGCGATCAAGATCCTGCCGAATTCGTCATGCGCTGGCTTAATCTGTGGGAACAGGACCAGGAGGTCAATGGCTTCACGGCGCCGGAGCGGCCTGCGATTCGCGAACGGATCATCGACCCTTGGCTTCGAGCCAGTGGCGGGCAACGTCTAAATCTGGCCAAGGCCCCGTTCAAACTGTTGGCCATCGTTAACCGCATGGATCTGCGCGTGCACGTCGACGAACAAGTCCTGACGGGCGGCGAAGGGCGCTTCGTCTTTGGCGTCCTCGCGCCAGACGGGACAGCGCTGCTGCCCGAAGCGGGACCTGCACCGGGCGGCATGACCGTGATCCTCGAATATGAACTTCCGGCGACAAACATGCGTCAACTCGGCGAATGGGCACGCCTATGGAAAGAGCTCGAGCGTTTCCCACTGGACAGCCCCGACTACAACCGCCACCTAGAACGCGTCACACGGCGTTTCACGGAAGCGGGCAGCGCCCCGGGCAAGCCCAACGGATCAGCGCTGAACCAGCTACGCTCAAACGACATCGCGCTAGCGCAACCGTGGGAACTGCGTGAGTTTGTCATTGATGGCGACAGCGGTCTGCTGCAGCAGAATACGGTCGCGTTGACGCCGGATAAGATCACGCTCAACGGTACGCCCGAGTTCGCCGCATTCATCAACGAACACGGCGCCGATCTGGCGCAAGGCACGGCGGAACTCGACCCTGCCTTCTTCGCGGCATCCGCTATGGCGGGGCCATTCCTGCTAACGGATTTTCCGGATTGGGAATCGCGGACATTCACGACCAACGTCTTGTTCGACCCGTTCTATGATGTGCCGTGGAGCGCAGCAGGCATCGACAACAATGACGTGCGGCACGCCTTTGCGCTTAACACCTGCAACGGCTGCCACCGCGCGGAGACGGGCACAGGGTTCCTGCAGATTGGATTCCCGGCGGAAAACGACCTGCCGAAAAGCCTGAAGCATCCTGCCGCGCTGGCAGGTTTCCTGACGGGAATCGAGGTGCCGGACCCTGTTGAGCCCGACACCATACGCACCTTCGGAGACCTCGAACGCCGCCTCACGGACTTCAAAGCACTGACGGCCAGCTTCGGCGATGACGGTCGCGGTAGAGGCCCTCGCGGCGCTCACATTCCGCGCTTCGTGCACTAAGGCGACCCGACCCCAGCAGAAACCCCAGCGAAAAGGCGGGGCGGCTCCGTCCGTCCCGCCTTTTTGGGTGGGTAGGCCGTTTCAGCAAAGTAGTCTGGCGTACACTGAGGTGCATTGGTAGAATGCGCGACGATTTTGTGACATTCGAT
Organism: Kiritimatiellia bacterium; assembly: GCA_047615735.1. Taxonomy (GTDB): domain Bacteria; phylum Verrucomicrobiota; class Kiritimatiellia; order UBA8416; family JAIOPI01; genus JAPKCZ01. Next base: position 3,886 of record JBLHHU010000095.1, read on the forward strand.
CATCAGTGTTGATGTGATGTCGAAAGAGTCGAACATATTATTAAAATGGTGACATGCGCTTAACGGTCCTTTTCTCTTCCCTCGTCGTGAGTGCGACGCTGGCGTGCCTGTCCGTGCCGCGCGACGCTCAGGCGTTGCTCATTCACGGCTTCGAACACGATCGTCATGCACGCTTTGAACAGAGTGGATATCCAGGCGCAGCTGTTGTGAACACGAACTTTTACCAAGAGGCCTTCGACTTTTCTGGTGTGGGTTGGATTTTCGATGAGTCGTATCGCCACATCACCCTGATTTCGCCAACGCAGTTTGTTGCTGCCCGACATTTTTCGCCCCTGCCGGGCACAACACTTACCTTTAGAGGGCGCGATGGTTCCTTGCGCGACTACACCGTCGACGACTACACCTTCACCACCAATGCGGTCGGGCTGCCCAGCGATCTCGCCATCGGCGAGCTGTCGACCCCCATTCATCCTTGTGATGAAATCATCTGGTACCCACTCGCGGATCTCGGTGCGGAGACCAACTACGCTGGCGCAACAATCCTCGTCTACGGCTGGACGCACAGCATTGGCATAGGGACGATTGATGCGTTTACCAACTACATCGACTTAGTTGGATCGCCGGATCAGGACATCAACGCAACGCGTGCTTACACCTTCCCCTTCTTTCCCCTGTCAGCGCAGGTCAATGATTGTCACGTCGCGAATGGCGATTCAGGCAACCCCTCTTTCATTGTTCAAAACGGCACGTTGCACCTCATCGGCCTACACTTGGGACTGGAATCCGGCTCGAACGTCCGGCATTCAGTCGACACGTTTATTCCACATTACGCAGATCAGCTCGCAGGCCTATTGGCAACCAACATGTCAATCGTCGACACAGACATGGATTGTTTACCCGACGCGTGGGAAACGAATTGGTTTGGCTCCCTCGTCTACGGCCCAACAGATGATGTTGACCGCGACGGGCTGACAAATCGCCTTGAAAAGGATCGCGACAGCGACCCGACCCAACGCAGCGCGCCTGACTGGTGGACGACGCACAGCGCGATTGACACGAACGTCATGTCGAATGATTTTGCGGCCGTAAATCAAGGCCAACTGAAATGGATTGCAACCTGTGCTGCGGCGGAAATGGGCTCCGTACTTGCTACTGGCCCCGGCAGCAATGTCCTCAGTCTTGTGACTAATTTCTCTGATGCCGCAAACTTTCGTGCCCTAAACATGGGGCAACTCAAGCACGTGGGAGCCATGTTCTACGATCGCCTCAGGCAAGTCGGACTGGCTGACACCTATCCGTGGCATGCCGCGCAGATCACAAACAACTGGGCCGCGGTTAACGCAGAACAGCTAAAACAGGTCTTCAGCTTCGAGATATCCGCGCCATAACATCGACGTCCGATCCGATCTATGCGCAGCGTTCAACGACGTGTCTTTAGAGCGATGCAAGTTGCGCATGCCAGGCGCGCAGAATGGGCAGTTCCTTTTCCGGAACATGACCGCTCGCGCACAGTGACTCCCAGAGGGCCAAGGCCAAGGCCGTCTGATCACCGCCGGGATGTGCTGCGGCGGCCGTTTTTAAGACATTCATGATCGCATCGTTGTGCAGGTACCCCGGAACTTCGTCCTCGAAATCCTTCATGAAATCATGCGCGTTTCGTTCCTGCACAACCGTCGGTGCATGAAAAGACAAGCCCAGTCCATCGCGCGCCAGCGCAGATTGCGCCACGAAGGAGCGCCAGATGTCGGTCATCCGAAAACTGACATGACAAGGCAAATACAAAAGCGGGAAAGCTTGTGGGTAAAAGACCGTGTTTTGAGAATTAAACGGAACCCAGGTGCCGGGTGAGACAATGACGGGCTCAGCGTCGCGATCAAAATCCAGTAACTCGCCGATCACGAGGCGAAAAATAGCGTCAACATCGGGGTCGCCGTCGGCCAGAAATTGCTGCACAGGACACGGCTGGCTTTCGGCGTGGTCCGCCAAGGTGCCGCCCTCTTGAATCTTATCCAGCGGTAGACCCCGAGGCCAGATCCGCTGGTGATCCGTGAAATGGCGATACACATTGACCCATCCGGGCCCATCAAGCGCCCGTCCCGTCACCTGCTCGTCTAACCCCGTGCCGAAGGCGTCGTAAGGAATATTGTCGTCATCGGTATCGAGCACCAGCTTTGCACCATGCTCCAACGCATAGAGATATCCCAAGTTCTTGCGACTGTAGTGTCGCGTGGGAATCAAGCGTGCCAGTTCGCCGTAGCGTTCTTCCTGCTGCGCAATGCTTAAGTACTCTGTGCCCTCGAGCGCCCAGTCAGCGGGTGTCTTCGTATCGCCCACAACAACCGTGTTCCAGCCGGCCTCGCGCATGGCTGCAAATTTGTGTAAGGCCGTGGTCGGGGGATTGATCGTCGTAATGATGATCCATTTATCGGCGTTCATATAAGCTCCGGTTCTCTGTTCATCCACGCAAAAGTGGCTTCAGGTCAGAATGGCACTCTAGTTTAAGCCACTCCTGCATCAACCTTTAAAACAGTTTACAGAAGGTCGCGAAGAACGCAAAGGGTCATCCACTGCTGCCGGCGGGCTCCAGCTTGCCACGGCGCGGCAGCGCAGCGCGAAGAAGGGCCGGTTCTTTCCTTCGTGTCCTTCGCGACCTTCTGTGAAATTCTTAAGAGCAGGTGGCATCGTTCTGCTATCCCTTAAACGGTGCCAGTTGCGTTAGACCTTACGTCGCCCCATGCGCCACTCGCGCCACACCAAAGCGAGTTCGGCTTTGCCTGTGGCAAAACTGGCAAAATTCGTAGCTCCTGCCACACGCGTGCCTTCATGCGTCGCAAACTCCGTAATGGGAATGCCCAACTTCAGCGCGCGGATCACCATCTGATAATCCATCGTCAGGTCCTTCGACGTCAGCTGCATACGATCCCATGTCTCGCAGGCAATGCCACGAAAACCGTTGGTCACATCCGATGTACGATTGCCGCCGTGCGCGAACAGAATGTTGGCCAGCACCGCAAAGGCCTGGTTGGCCCACTTGCGCCATTTAAACACGAGATGATCATCCTCGTTAATGGCTCCCTTAATCATGCGCGACGCCACGACGAATTCTTTTCCGTCGCGCAGCTCTTGCGCCATGCGCGGCAAGTCCGCGGCGCTCTCATTTCCATCCGGATGGAAAAACAGAATGTGCGAGGTGGTCGCCACGCGGCGCGCCATCATCATGGCGGCTCCCAGCCCCTTCTCATCCTGATCGTGGACCTTGATATCGGACCCCTCCAACAAGGCACGCGTATTGTCCTTTGAGTGTCCATCCACAGCAAAACAATCGTCAAAAACGGAGCGATCGATCGTTGGGACCACGGCTTCTACGCCAATCTCTTCGTTCATCACGATCAGCACGAGCGACACAGTGGCGGGGCTTGCAGGGTCTGTCATGGCAGGGATTTATCCAGTTCTAATTGCGCTTCACGAAAGTGTGGGTCCTGCTTGATATACGCGATTAGCGTGCATTCCGCACGCGTAAAAATGCGTTTCAGTTGGTAACCCGCCACCTCCGGCGGAATTGGCCCCTTCGCATCCAGCACATGATAAAGGATGACCGAGCACTTTGCCTGCATGGCTTTCACGCCCGCAGCGTCGAGCGTTGTTGCCTCCAGATCGGCCACGAAGTCCGGGCGCCACTGCATCTGTGAGAAATAGAAATCGAAATAGTACGGATAGCCTGAACCTGTAAACAGGATACGCTCGCCACCCCTGTTCGTCCGCAGCCAGTCCAGCGCCTCCGGATAGGGATAGAATCGTTCACCCACCTGCGCCACCGGTGTACCCCAACTCGTACGACGTGCGCCGGAAGACAGAAGCGGCGAAAGAATCAGATTGCCGACCAGCCAGAGCGCGATTAGCCAATGCGCGCAACGAAGGCGCGCGAGCCATAGAACAACAATCGCCAGAAGAGGCGGAACCAAGAACAAATTATAGCGGCTATAGCCAACGTATTCGGCAACGTCTCCCATGGTGAACAACGCGACCGCCGCCACCCAGCCCCACAACCACACCAGCACGTTTGTGTACTCACGGCGTAGGGCGACAGTCCCTGCGATGGCGAGCAGACCAAGACACCCTAGCTGTTCCCATAGCGAGCCAAAGAGCACGCTCCACACGGCCGGATGGAACCACTGATGCCACAGTCCGGGATGCCCCCGAAACACGGCTTCGGATGTTCTGAAAACAAGATAGATTGCCATCGGCAAACACAACGCCACCACCAATCGCAGTTCGCCTGTCCAGCCCTCACGCCAACGCCGCCCTTTTCGCAAACACACCCAGACGCGCCCCGCCACAAAGGCCGCAAGAACGGGCAGCAGCGTTTCCTTGGTGAATCCTGCGAGCACCAGTGCCAGCCATCCAAGATCACCACGCACACGCGTTGAATCGTCCTGCATTAAGGCGGGTGCACGCAAGGCCGCGATGCCCAGCAACGTCAATACCGGCGTTTCGAGACAGACGAGCGATCCATAGAATTGCAAAATGGGGATCGTCAGCGCGGCCAGCGCCACAAGGGCACCGCGCAAACGCTGCGGACGCAGTGCCAGATAAACCGCAGCCGCCAACCCGGCCGAGCAAAAGACGGACGCACTGCGAATGATCGCTTCGTCGTAAAACAAGGTCGGAAAAGGATGCAACAACTGCACAGGGGCGGCCTCGACCCAGCGCAACAAATACGGATACCTCGCCAATGATCCCGACAGATGCGGATACCCCAATCCGCCCAGCACGGCAACCGTCGCCATCCACGATGCATGACGCATCGGTGAACGTACCGCGCCGCTTGTGACCAACATGGCCAGTCCCCATAGCGTGACCATCCAGACGGGCGGCATGTTCTCGCAGAGGTAGGCCATCTGCATCATATGATAATCCTCGTCGCCCATCCAAGCGATGCCCGCTCCGGCCGGCCAGGCATGGAAGGCCGCGACGAGAAGGACCACGACCGGCAGGCCCCAGTGAGCGGCGGGGATGCGCAGGCAGAATGCTCGCGCCGGTAAGGCGGCCCACCACCAACCGAGGACAAGCAACGCAGCCAAAACCAGCAACCGCATCCAATGCGTATCGGGAAACACCCAATAGGGCGCGCACACGTAGGCCGCGAGAAACACGGCATACCAGACCAGGCGCATTCGGTCTGCGGACAACGTCAGCTCGCGTTCGCGCCGTAACCCGCAGCGCAAGGTGAGCGCCAGCCCGACGAGCTTGAGCCATAGCCACGGCGCGAGCAGGATCAGCAGCACGCCGCCCCAAAGCAGAAGACGTTGCCTCGGCGTCAACATGGGTTCAGCAGAAGAGCGGCGGCGCAACAGCGCAACCGCCACCAGCGTCCACAGCAGCGCGCACGCGCGTACGGCCATCAACATCAGCGCATCCATGCGGTCGTACGCATACGCCGTGGGCAGAGCTTGCATGCGTGCTTGGAGTGCGTGCAGGAATGACGGCAGCGTTGTGCTCTCGCGCATTGCTGTAACGAGCGCTTCACCGGCACATTCATACCCCAACCACAACGCCACGAGAAGCGCCGCACCAAGGGCGAGCATCACCGACACGATTCGCGATGGTTCAGCTTTATTCATAGCGAACACCCGCACAATGATTCATACGAGCCGACCAGCATGCGATCGCGCTCAAAATGCGCCGCACAACAATTTTCGAGGGAACGTGGGCAAGCGCCCAAGGAGATCGGTCAGAAAAAGCGATTTCATGCGCAGGATGCTGCCACAGCAACCGTTGAAACGCAAGAATGATGGCGCGACGACGGCTCTGACCGGGAACCCCAGATTATTCAGTGAAGGGCGAGCGGCGGCGATAGCGGTACCGTCATCGAACGTTATCAATCGCCAAGAACCGGTACACACCGCACTATAAAGGTTACATTTCAACAGAGGATACAGATGAAACGACGAACGACTTTATTCATGGCCCTTCTGGCCGCCACATCCTTGACCAGCGGTGCCGTCGCGGCGTCCACCACCAAACCCAACATTGTCTTTATCATGGCCGACGATCTCGGCTGGCAGGAACTGGGCTGTTATGGGCAGAAAAAGATCCTTACCCCGCACATCGATGGGATCGCAAAAGAAGGCATGCGCTTTACCCAATACTACTCGGGCTCTCCGGTGTGTGCGCCGGCGCGCTGTAATCTCCTGACCGGCAAACATGGCGGACACGCTTTCAGCCGTGACAACCATGAAATACCGAATCCCAGCAAGGATCGCTTTGGCGGACAACTTCCGCTGCCCGCGGACATCCGCACCATCGCGGAAGCGCTCAAAGCCAAGGGTTATGCTACCGGCTGTTTCGGAAAATGGGGACTTGGCCCGCAGGGCAGCTCCGGCGACCCGCTCAAGCAGGGCTTTGACCGCTTCTACGGCTACAACTGTCAGCGCAACGCGCACAACCTATATCCGAAATACCTCGAGGATGACGACGGCATTCACGAAATGGAGGGGAATCCCCGCAGGCAGACAGGCAAGCACTACGCACCGCAGCTTATTGCCGACCGCATGCTGGACTTCGTTCAACAACACAAAGACGAGCCCTTCTTCCTGTACTACCCCACAGTGATTCCCCATCTGCCCCTGCAAGTTCCCGAAAAAGATTTAAAACAGTACCTGGGCAAATGGGAAGAAACCCCATACACCGGTCGCAGCTATCAACCGCACCCGACGCCCAAGGCATGTTATGCCGCCATGATCAGCTTCATGGATCGACAGGTTGGGCGACTGATGCAACAACTCAAGGATCTTGGGCTGGATGAAAATACGATCGTGTTCTTTACGTCAGACAATGGGACCACCCACCTCAAGTCACAGGTGGATTACACGTTCTTCGACAGCGTTGGCCCGCTGCGCGGCCTCAAGGGATCCGTCTACGAAGGCGGACTGCGCGTTCCCATGGTGGTGCGCTGGCCCGGACGCATCGCTCCGACCAGCGAGACCGCTCTCACGGCCGCGCACTATGACGTCCCGGCCACCCTGTCCGATTTAGTCGGTGGCGACATGCGGCATACAGACGGCATCAGTTTCCTGCCGACCCTTCTGGGCGAGACAGGGAAGCAACAGCATCACGATTATCTCTTCTGGGACTTCGCGGGCTATGGAGGCCAACTGGCTGTACGCAAGGGCAAATGGAAGGCCGTCAGGCGCGATCTGAAGAAAAACCCGATGGCACCATTGGAACTGTATAACCTCGACGACG
>JBLHHU010000096.1:0-11031 GCA_047615735.1 Kiritimatiellia bacterium
GAAAGTATGGAATTCTCGATGCCGACGATCTGGCGGCCTGGCGTAAGGTACGTGAGCCGCTCGAAGACAACGGCTTTGCCATCGTACGCCAATTAGGAATGGGGCAGTTCGGCCGCGTCTATGAAGCTATCAACACGAGCAACGGAGCCATGCCGGCACGGGTGGCCGTCAAGGTTGACCGCATTCGTAAAGGCCACAAAAAGGAGGTCATTCAGGCCGTTGAAACGATTATGGACATCAGTAGAGACCTTGCGGAGTCACCCCATATCATCCGCGTTTACGATGCAGGGCGGCTCAAACCCTTGGGCTTCACGTATCACGTCCTGCAGCTGGTGGATGGGGATACGCTCGACAACCTGATCGGCGTCACCGGTGAGGAGCATTCCAGCGTCTTGCGTCCTCAGGTGGCCCGCACCGATCTTCAGCATCTCCGAGCCGACTACCTCAAAGCCATTCACCACGGCGGCGATGAAGCGTGGCGCCGCGAACGCGTGTCGCTGCCGTTCGTCGACCCGCTGTCACTCCCGCAAGCGCTGGATGTGCTGACCAGTACTCTGCTTTGGCTGGAAGAAACCCACGCGCTGGGCTATGCCGTGAACGACCTCAAGAACGGAAATTTGATGATTAGTCGACGCGGCCAATTCAAGGCCATCGACCTCGACGCCTTCAGCCCGATTCAATCTACTCTGGATATGCTGCCGGACTACTTCTTCCTCGCCGTCACGCTATTGCTCTTCGTGCTGCGCGTCATGGACGGCGGTAAAGACAGTAAGTTGAAGGCCCAGGGCTTGCTGACCGACCCTGCAGCTCTGCACAAGACCTTGACGCGATTGTGGCGCTTCGGCGATCTTGCCGAGCTTACAGACGGTCGTGTGCATTCGAGCGAAGTGATCGAGTGGATGGTCTCCTGCATGGACAGGTGCCGTAATGGTTCTTTTGCGCATGACCCAAAGGCGTTTAGCGCGTGCATCGACCAGTTGATCCACATCAAGCGACGCCTCACGCAGGAAGAAATGATCCTGGACTAGACGGGGTTACCCCACGCATTCCGGTTTAGCCGAAGCGTCCGGCCACGTAGTCTTCGGTCTGTTTCTGGCCTGGATTGCTGAAGAGTTGTTTGGTGTCTGAATACTCAACCAGCTTGCCGAGGTAGAAGAACGCTGTTCGGTCGGACACGCGTGTCGCCTGTTGCATGTTGTGTGTCACGATCACGATCGTGTAGTCATTTTTGAGCTCGTGAATCAACGCTTCGATCTGCGCTGTCGCGATCGGATCTAGGGCTGAACACGGCTCGTCCATGAGAATGATCTCCGGCTCAACGGCGATGGCGCGCGCGATGCACAGACGCTGCTGCTGACCGCCGGACATGCCCATGGCGCTATCATTCAAGCGGTCCTTTACCTCGTCCCACAACGCGGCACTGCGAAGGCTTTTTTCGACGACGTCATCGAGCACGGACTTCTTCTTGATCCCGCGAATCCTTAGTCCGTAGGCGATGTTTTCATAGATACTCTTTGGAAAGGGATTGGATTTCTGGAAAACCATGCCCACGCGTTTTCGCAATTCAATCACGTCCACGTCTTTGCTGTTAATGTCCACGCCATGAATGCGGATTTCGCCTGCGTGGATGCGAGACACCTCGATAAGGTCGTTCATTCGGTTGAAACAGCGTAGCAGTGTACTTTTGCCGCAACCCGACGGCCCGATAAAGGCGGTCACGAGGTTCGCGTCGATATCAAGGTTGATGTCGCATAGGGCCTGCTTCATGCCGTAGTAGAAATCAAGATTATTCACCCGTATAACGGGCTCAGCACTGGCGCTTGCGGTGGTCGCGCGATTGCTTCCCTGCGGGACCGTGATGGTGCGCATGCCGTTCTCTTGAACCGTCATTACCGTTTGTCCTCCTTCTACCACTTGTAAAGTTTACGTGCGCGTATGCGCAACAGAATCGACGTGAGCGCGATGACCGCAACGATTAGCAGAAACACAAACGCGGTGCCATACTGCATTCGTTTTGTATATTCATTCTGTGGAATCTTGGAGCTGACGACGTAGATGTGGTAGGGCAGCGCCATGACGCCCTGGAAGAAAAATTCGAGAGGCGTTTTCAGGCCTTGCCAGGGCAGGTTGTCACGCATGGCGTAAGCCGCCGTGAACATGATCGGCGCCGTTTCGCCGGCGACGCGCGCAATGCCTAGCACCGAAGAGGTTAGGATGCCTGGAAGCGCATACGGCAGAACATTGGTCCGAATGGCGGTCCATTGGGTCGCGCCCAATGCGAGTGAGCCCTCACGGAAGCCCGGCGGAATAGATCGTAGCGATTCCTCGCTGGCCGTAATGATGACCGGCAACACCATGAACGCCAGCGTAAAGCAACCCGCCAGCAGCGAAACGTTCCAGTTAAAGAAGAGCACAAACATCCCCAGTCCAAAAAGCCCGAAGACGATCGAGGGCACGCCGGCGAGATTCAGAATGGATAAACGAATCAAATTGAGCAAGTTGCCCGGGCGGCTGTACTCGCTCAGATAAATGGCAGCAGCGATTCCCACCGTGAGCGCAATCGACATCGACCCGACGACCAGGAGGACTGTTCCGATGATGGCCGGAAAAATGCCGCCCCCGGAGTAGCTGTAAGTCGACGCGTTCTGAAGCTGCGCGCTTGGATTGGCCGCGGTCCAGACACGGTACTTGGAATCACTCATTTGCAGCGTTTCACCGCCGACATCAAAGACGTGCAAGGTTTGCGGAGCTTCCGACAGGAATTCCCAATTGACGAAAGGAAACTCCGGTCTAAAAACAGTGATGCCGCCTTCATAAGCGATCTTTGCAAAGAGATAGGTCGCCGCCAAAATAATGAAATAGGTCGACAAGCGGAAGATCCAGAAGAAGAACGTCTCTGTTGATTTTGCACGACTGGGTCGATGTGAGAAAATGCTTTCGCGGGATTCGGGGTGGGGTGTTTTCGTTGTCATGTGAAATATGTTTCCGATGGTACTCAGGTCGACGCAATCCGGTACTTTCTAACTATTTTTTGGGCCAGGTAGTTCACTAAAAGCGAGAAAAAGAAGAGCAGGATTCCTACCATGAACAGCGCGCGATAATGAATACTTCCGGGCACGACCTCTCCCATTTCTTGGGCAATAATTCCGGTCATGGTGTGGACCGGCTCAAATACGGTACCGACGCCTTTCGTGATATCCGGCACAGCGATACGATTGCCCGCGCAGAGTAACACCACCATGGTCTCGCCGATGACGCGCCCGAAACCGAGCAACACCGCCGAAATGATGCCGGACAGTGCGGTCGGTACGGTAATGCGCCAAATGGTCTGCCATCGCGTCGCTCCTGTGGCGATTGAGGCTTCGGAGAATGCCTTGGGCACGTTATTGATGGCGTCCTCGGCCAGAGTAAAGATCGTCGGTACAGCCATCAGGGCCAGTAGCGCGCCTGCGGTATACGCATTAAGGCGTTCACTGATAGGGAAGAAAGGCACCCAGGCGAGCCAGGACTGCTCGGTGAGCAGGCGAAGGCTCTCCCCGAATACGGCAATTCCGAAGAACCCGATCACCACCGACGGAATGGCCGAAATAAATTCTACATAAGGTTTAATGAACCCCTGCTCGCGTGGTGTGGCGATCTGGTTGACATAGATCGCGGCGAAGATCCCGAGCGGCACCGCCAAACTCAGAGCCACCAGCGTCACCAGCAAAGACCCGCTGAGCAGCGGCCAGACCCCGTAAAAATCCTGCCAGGAGCTGTTGGTGATCCATTGCGTCCCGAACAGGAAACTCCTGACGCTTTCAAAGAAGGAGACCCGCTTTTCCGAGTCGTAATCATCGAATTTTCGCTCCAGCTCCCCGACCTTAATCAGAAACGCGTGTGCCTCCTGCACGTATGCCAAAAGCGCAGCCTGGTCTTTCGCTGCATCTAGGGTAGGCGCGGCGTCGACCGTCTCGGCAAGGCGGACTTTGAAGGCGCGGTTAGCCTCTCGGATATCGGGGCGCATGGCGACGACTTGTCGACGCGTTTCGGTCAAAAATACGTCGGCCTGCTCGGCCGTCATCAAGGCTGATAGATCCGCGCCCGCGGTGTTGCGTCGCGTTTCGTGAACGATGACCTTGTCCTTGGCTTCCATCGTAAGGCGTACGCCTTTTTTGATGACGATCTTGAGAGGCTTGATACTGCCCCTGGCTGTCGTCACAAAGTCCCGCAGGGGTTCCGTGGCGGCGTTGACTTCCTCGAAAGTAAGTCCCTGGTCGTACAGCGCTGTCAACACGGCCGTTTGCACGGCATCCAGTTGGCGCTGGAGCTTGTCGAACGTGTCGACTTCCGATTTTACCAGCCCGACCATTTCCTGACCGCTGGCCCGGTAGAGCTGCATGCTCTTTCTGTTCTGTGGGAAAAATTCCACGCCTTCCTTGAATAGGAACAGCGTGATCAGCCCCAACACGACGATGGCCATGAGTGCGTTGCCACCAAAGAACGCTTTGATGGCCATTTCTCTGTCGATGCCCAGAAACCCGCGTCTTCGGCGTCGGATGGCGTCGGCGTTGAACGGCGTTTTTTCGGCTTTCTCACTCATGTATTAATGATCTGTGTAGGCACCTGATAGAATCGCCCTGCCGACCGAACGATAACGACAGGCAGGGCATTGCGGGCATGCGTCGCGTGATTTAATTCACGGGTACAAAGTGTACATTTTCGACGACTTTCTGGCCTTCCGCGCTCAGGCTGAAGTCCACGAATGTTTTCGCCATGCCTTTGGGTTCCCCGTTGCTCAAGAAGTACAGGGGACGCGCAAGCAGGTAGCTTCCATTGTTGACGTTTGCCTTGTTAGGCGTCACACCGTTCACCATGACCACTTTCACGCCTGGCGTATCGATGTAGGCCAGTCCGACGTAACCCACGCCATTCTTGTTGTTGGCCACTTCAGATGCGATCTGCTCGTTGCCTGCCATTTTCTGGCTTTGGTCGCCGTAGTCCTGCTTGTCCATGGCCAGTTTCTGGAACACCTTGTAGGTGCCCGATGAGGTGTTGCGCGTATAGGTGGAAATCGCGCCCGGCTTACCGCCCACAGCGCTCCAGTCCGCGACCTCGCCGGTGAAGATCTGGCCGATCTGCTCAACCGTCAGTTTGCTCATCGGGTTGTCCTTGTTCACGATCACAGCAATCGCGTCCTTGGCGACGACGATGGTTTTGATGTCGATGCCCTTTGATTTGGCCTCTGCGATTTCCGACTCTTTGACATCCCGGCTGGACATGCCGATATCCGCCGTGTCAGTGATAACCGCCTTGACGCCGGTCGAAGATCCCTCCGCCGCGATTTCGAAGGTCACTCCGGGGTATAGCGCTTTGAAGGCTTCTGCCATCTGTGGCACCATTTTGGCGCCTAGGGTGTCCGAGCCTTTGATAACCAATTTGTCTGCGGCGATGGCACTTGATGCTAGCGCGATTCCGCCAACGATGGCCGCTGTTCTCGTCATAATTCTATTTTTCATTCCAACACTCCTTTTTTGTGTTTTCGTTTAATCCATGGAAGTTGGCGCCAACGAATTGCACGCGTTCTTCCTAATATCGGGCAAATGTGCTGCAGCACCGGTGGGAGGTCAAGGTAGCCAGCGTTAGAATGTTGTTAAGGGTCGCTAGCACAACCCAAATGAAGTAAATTCTTTACTCTTTTTCTAATGAAATCGGAAAAATCCGGCACCCGCGCGCCCGCTTTGAGCAGCCGTGATCAGCATGGTGACCGTCAACATTCGGCCATACACGGACAGCCTCAGGTGTGAATCGTCGCGCCAAAGGTGCCGCAAGCTGCTTATAGGGGAGGGCAACTCGGCGGCGCGCAAGAGTCAGTGCCCCCCCCCCCAAGGCATGTCTCTTTTTCCTTCTGCAGCGCTGGTGTATTCGGGCCCATACGTGCAGGGGCTCGGTGTGAGCGCACATCTTACGCATTTTTCCACTTGCACAGATGTGACACATCACATAATTTGTTAATTAGCTAAATAACGAATCAGGGAAATATGTTTCAGCCTTTGGAAATCTTAAAAGCACTGTCTGATATGAACCGCTTACGAATCGTGGCGGCGCTGAGTCGATATGAAGAACTGTGCGCCTGCCAGATTACGGAAGTACTGCAGGTAACGGGGGCAACGGCGTCGCGGCATCTAAGTGTGCTGACGCATGCTGGCTTGCTCGATAGCCGCAAAGAAGGGCGCTGGGTCTACTTCAGCCTTGCGCCGCCCGCCGACACGGAAGCTGTCTTCGATTGGATGGGTGAGGCATTTTCTGCGTCTGATGTGTTTCAGAACGATTTGCAATTGTTGGACAAAATAGTCGAGATCACCCGAGAAGACCTTTGTCGCCAGCAGCGCGGTGAAGCGTGTTGCCCTACATCATGAAAACAGAGACCCTGAAGAATACAAACACAGACACCGGAATTGGCTTTTTCGAGAAATATCTCACGCTATGGGTGGCCCTCTGCATGGCGGCCGGCATTTTAATCGGAAAGTTCCTTCCTGCCATTCCCGCCGCACTCGGGAAACTGGAATATGCGAATGTGTCTATTCCCGTGGCCGTCCTGATCTGGGTGATGATTTATCCCATGATGATGAAGGTCGACTTCAAGAGCGTGAAGCATGTTGGTGAGAATCCGCAGGGCCTTTTCGTGACATGGATCACCAATTGGATCGTGAAGCCTTTCACCATGTTTGGTTTGGCCTGGCTGTTCTTCTTCGTGATCTTCAAGAACTTGATTCCGGCGGATTTAGCGAAAGACTATTTAACCGGCGCCGTTTTGCTGGGGGCTGCCCCGTGTACGGCGATGGTCTTTGTTTGGAGTCATCTGACGAAAGGCAACCCAGCCTATACGGTCGTGCAAGTGGCCACCAACGACCTCATTATTCTCGTCGCCTTCGTGCCGATCGTCAAATTCCTACTGGGCGTCAACGATGTCTTTGTCCCCTGGGACACACTGTTTCTTTCTGTCGCCTTGTTCGTGGTCATTCCCCTCACAGCCGGAGCCCTGACCCGTGGCCATATACTCAAGACGAAGGGACAGGACTATTTTGAAAACACATTTCTGCCTAAGTTTGGAAACGTCACCATTATCGGGCTGCTGCTCACACTGATCATCATCTTCTCGTTCCAGGGCAATGTGATTCTCGATAACCCGCTTCATATTGGTTTAATTGCGATCCCGTTGATGCTTCAGACCGTCTTGATCTTCTTCGTCGCCTATCTTGCCGCCAGGGCCCTGAAGCTGCCCCACAATGTGGCGGCGCCGGCCGGCATGATAGGGGCATCCAATTTTTTTGAACTGGCCGTCGCCGTTGCCATTGCCTTGTTTGGCACCACCTCGCCCGTCGCCCTCGCGACCATCGTCGGCGTATTGGTGGAAGTGCCTATCATGCTCGCGCTGGTTGCCTTTGCCAACCGAACGACCTCCTGGTTTGAAACGAAAGGAACATGATGTCTGAAAAGATAAGCCTGCTCTACCTGTGTACTGGAAACGCGTGCCGTAGTCAGATGGCCGAAGGCTGGACGCGTGCTCTGAAGGGCCTTGAGATCGACGTCTACTCGGCCGGAATCGAAACCCACGGCCTCAATCCAAAGGCCGTAAAAGTGATGGCCGAAGTGGGCATCGACATCAGCGGTCAGACGTCACAGCACATCGACGAATTTGAGAATGCGAAAATCGATTATGTTATCACCGTCTGCAAGCACGCCCATGAAACCTGCCCTTGGTTCCCCGCCAATTGCAGCGTTATGCATGTCGGATTCGATGATCCACCCACGCTTTCGCCTGCCGATGCACCCGAAGACGTCAAACTTGACGGTTTTCGACGGGTCCGCGATGAGATCAAAGTCTTCGTAGAAAGCTTGCCCAGGTGCCTGAGTCAATAAGGTTCCATCATAACTGGCGCGCAGAACTCAGATGCCACGCGCTGGGCGGTCGGGTTTTCCGGGTGCCTGGGTCCTGCTGTGACATTGCTACGGATCACTCCGTGTCGCGTAGTTTCACTTGCATCTGAAGCGCAAAAACATGTACAAGGTCCATGTCCGCAGGGGCCTCGGCAGTCCGCTTTTTTGTTCTTCGGACTCGGTGTCGTAAGGCGTTTTTCCACACGAGGACACTTGGTCGGCTTTTAAAATCCATCTGTCCAATGTACGGTTTTGAAGTGACTTCACGAATGGGAGCATGAGGTTTGAGTTCTGATACGCCCACTTGGTCCATTGAGGATTGCGCCGCGCACTACCATCTTGAAGGGTGGGGTAACGGCTATTTCGGGCTTTCCGAAGACGGCAACGTCACGGCAAAGACAGCGGATAGCTCTGTGCCGCTACTCGATATTGTGCATGGCATGGCCGAGCGTGATCTGCACATGCCTGTGCTGTTGCGCATCGAAAATATTCTGGATGCACAAATTCAGAGCCTGAACATGGCTTTCCGAGACGCGATTGAGGCGGCGGACTATAAGGGCGTCTATCGCGGCGTGTACCCCATAAAGGTCAACCAACAAGCCCAGGTCGTTGAGGAAATTGCCGATTTCGGTGCGCGATTCAATCACGGGTTCGAAGTTGGAAGTAAGCCCGAAATGATTGCGGCCCTGTCGACCATCGAATCGCCCGGCAGCCTGATTATCTGCAACGGCTACAAGGACGAAGAGTTTGTCGAACTGGGCCTGCACGCCATTAAGTTGGGCATGCAGTGTTTTTTCGTGATCGAAACACCCGCCGAGTTGCCCATCATTATTAAGCGCAGCAAAGAACTGAATATCGAGCCACTGATCGGCGTGCGCGTCAAGATGAACACCAAGGTGAGCGGTCACTGGAATTCGACAAGCGGGGATCGCAGCGTCTTTGGTTTGACGTCTACGCAGCTTATTGAGGTGATTGATACCTTGAAGCGTGAAGACATGCTTCATTGTTTGAAGCTGTTGCATTGCCATTTGGGGTCGCAGATTCCAAGCATACAGGAAATACGCAGCGGCGTGCAGGAGGCGTGCCGCTATTATGCCGATCTGGTGCGGGAAGGCGCTCCTTTGAACCACATTGATTTGGGCGGCGGGCTGGCTGTCGACTATACAGGATCGCGGAGCGCCGACGCGCAGAGCCGAAATTATTCTCTACGGGAATACTGCGAAGATGTCGTCGAGGTCATCAAGCAAACCTTCGATGAATACGACATACCGCATCCAACGATCATCACGGAGTCCGGCCGTGCAACGGTCGCCTATTCCTCCGTGCTGTTATTCAATATTTTGGATACCACACACTTTGAACCGATAAGCCTCGAAAAGGCGGGTGAAGATGAGCCTGAAATGTTGGAGAACATGCGGCAAATCACGGCCTACCTCTCGCCCAAGCGCGTGCAGGAGTGTTACAACGACGCCAATTTTTATCGTAATGAAATGCAGGAGCAATTTCGCCATGGCCAAATCAGTTTGCGCACACGATCCGTCGCGGAAAATATTTTTCTCGATATCATGCATCGCATCAGCGATGTGTTGGAGACCATGGAGCGTAAGCCGCCTGATCTGGAGCAGTTAAAGCTGTCGCTGGCCGATATTTACTATGGCAACTTTAGTCTCTTTCAATCGCTACCCGATATTTGGGCCATTGATCAGTTGTTTCCGATAATGCCGATTCATCGCCTGACCGAACGGCCGACGCGGGAAGCCGTGATTGCCGATATCACGTGCGACTGTGACGGCAAGATTGATCGCTTCATCGGCGCCGACGGCGTGACGAACACCTTGTCCGTTCACCCCGTACGGGATGGCGAAGAGTATTATCTGGGCGTTTTCCTCATAGGTGCCTATCAGGAAACGCTAGGGGATTTGCATAATCTGTTTGGGGATACGAATGTTGTCAGTGTGCGCCTGAACAGCGATGGAAGTTTCGACTTTATCAAAGAAATGCACGGCGACACGATTGCGCAAGTTTTGGAGTACGTCGAATTTCATCCGAAAGAAATGCAGCAACGATTCCGACGCAATGCCGAACGCGCCGTCAAAGACGGTCGGATTACAGCGCGTGAGCGCCAACACATGTTGAATACCTTTGCCGACAGCATGAACGGCTACACCTATTACGAAAAATAGACACCTTGCTCCAGCGAATGTGCGTGGGTGTGTGGGTGCGTGAGTACCTTGGGTACTTGGGTATTTGGGTACTTGGGTACTTGGGTACTTGGGTACTTGGGTATTTGGGTATTTGGGTACTTGGGTACTTGGGTATTTGGGTATTTGGGTACTTGGGTACTTGGGTACTTGGGTATTTGGGTACTTGGGTACTTGGGTACTTGGGTACTTGGGTACTTGGGTACTTGGGTACTTGGGTACTTCAGCGGTCCCTACGCCGACTAAACGCGCAGATTTTCAAGCCCAACCTTCTCCTAAACCGCTTCCCTTGACAACATGCGGTTGAGACCCATAAGCTTTTCGGTGCGGGATCATCCGCGGAATTCAAGAGGAACACCCTATGAAACGTCGTTTTCCGGTATTGATCGTTATGGCTGTGCTGATGAGCCAATCTGTATTGCAGGCAAAGGAGTGGATTGTGTACGAAGGCGACAAAGGTCCCGGTAAAGGTAAGCACATCGTTTTCATTGCCTCAGATCATGAATACCGCGGCGAAGAAACCTGCCCGGCCATCGCCCGCATCCTGGCGAAGCGATATGGGTTTAAGTGTACCGTGCTTTTCGGGCAGGACGAAAACGGGCACATCAAAGCTGGGTCATCGAACGTTCCCGGTATGGAGGCGATCGACAGTGCCGACATGCTGTTCACGTTTTTGCGCTTTTTGGCGCCTGATGATGCCTCGATGCAGCATTTTGAGGATTACCTCGATAAGGGAGGACCTGTACTTGGTCTGCGCACGACGACGCATGCTTTCAAGGGCCTGAAAGGTGATTTCGAAAAGTATAATTACAACTACAAGGGCGAGGATTACGCGAAGGGCTTTGGCCGCCAGATACTGGGCGAAACCTGGGCTGGGCACTATGGGCAAAATCATAAGTGCAGTACGCGC
>JBLHHU010000097.1:0-11024 GCA_047615735.1 Kiritimatiellia bacterium
GTCCGTATATGCCCCCAACCCGAGCCCCAAAGACTTCAAGGAGCAGTCACCACCGTTGACCGCTCAACGATAGTGACTGAAAATCTGTACCTGTGGAGCGGTGATCCTGCGTCTCAACAGGTTATTTGGAGCAGAACAACGAATAGAGGGAGACTTCACCCAAGGACGAGCTTCATTGCCGAGACCGCTGATAGAATCAGCACAATCATCGCAAATGCCTTTGCGGGGATCTTTGGCAGAATCCAAACGCCTACCAATCCTCCTAAGATGACAAGTGGGGATAGTTTGGCGTTCAGTGCGAGGGATTCTTTGGAAATTAGATTGAGATTCCAGAGGATTGGGATCTTTGTCACGTTGACGGCAAAAAAGAACCATGCACCTGTACCCATGAACTGTTCTTTGACCCAACCGCGGCTTAAAAAGTAGATCCCCATGATGGGGCCAGCCACATTACCCATCGTCGTGGAGAACCCTGCCAGAAGTCCGGTGCCGTTGACGAAGGCCCAATGATGGGGGACACGGTTCAGGCCGAAACGTCGGCGCGCAAGCTCAAGCAATACCATGCCTAGAACGAGTAGTCCGAGCAATGGACGGAAAACGGCTTCGTCAATACGACCCAATGCGAACTGGGCCAGAATCATGCCGATCACAACAGCAGGTACGAGCTTTAGCAATTTGCGCCATTCCGCGTGCCGGCGGTACCAAATCAGGGCCATGATATCGCCGACGACGAGTAAGGGTAAGAGGGCGCCGACGGACTGCTTCGTTTCGCCAGGAAAGGCCAACGCCATGAGAACGACAACAAAAATTCCGATTCCGGGTAGACCGGTTTTGGCGAAGCCTGTTAACAGGGCGGCGAGGCAGGCGAAGACGATTGCAATGGTTTCCGTTGGCATCTGCGCAGACTATCGACTTTTCGATACGGTGCAATCTCGAAAGCGTTGCTGACGATTTTGTTGCGTCACGGTCAGTGCGCGAGGGTTCGTCTTGGCTGGCCCTGGTTTATGCGTTTCCCGTATCAACGTTTAAAACCATTTACAGAAGGTCGCGAAGAACGCAAAGGCTCAACCACTGCTGCCGGCGGAGCCCGCCGGGCTCCAGGCGGAACAGCAGGGACTGGGTTAAGCGATCCAACATTGGAGCCCGGTGGGCTCCGCCGGCTTGCCCGCCGTAGCGCGGAGCGCAAAGGAGGGTTCTTTCCTTCGTGTCCTTCTGTGAAATTCTTAACAGTGCCGTAGTAACCATGCACGGATGGCTTAAAGTAGCAGCATTCGGGCTAGTCCTGCTGTTGCAGAAACATCTCGTAGGCGATCTTTAGGCCGTCTTCTAGTGCGACTTGCGGTGCCCAGTCCATGGCCCGTAGGCGAGAGATGTCGAGCAGCTTGCGTGGGGTCCCGTCAGGCTTGGATGTGTCATAGGTCAACGCGCCCGGATAGCCCACTGCGGTTTTGACGGCCTCGGCAAGCTCGGCAATGGGCATGTCCTCGCCGCAGCCGATATTCACGATGTTGGGTGGGTTCTCTTGCTGCAAGGTCGTGTAAATGGCAGCTGCCAGATCATCGACATAAAGAAATTCACGTCTCGGCTTGCCGGTTCCCCAGATGGTGACGTCGGGGAGATTGTTCACTTTGGCTTCGTGCATGCGGCGGATCAGCCCTGGAATGACATGGCTATTTTCAGGGTGATAATTGTCGCCGGGTCCGTACAGGTTGGTCGGCATGGCTGAATGGTAAAGGACGCCGTATTGCTGACGGTAGTATTGGCACAGTTTTAATCCAGCGATTTTGGCGACGGCGTAAGCTTCATTGGTGGGTTCAAGTGGGCTGGTTAACAATTGATCTTCGCTGATCGGCTGGGGTGCTTCTCTTGGGTAAATGCATGAGCTGCCAAGAAAGAGAAGACGTTCGACACCGGCCAGATAGCTGCCATGGATGCAATTCATGGCGACGGCCAGATTTTCGTAGATGAATTCAGCGGGGTAGGTGTTATTGGCGTGAATACCGCCAACGCGCGCGGCGGCGATGATGACAACGTCAGGTTTATGTTCCTGCAGGAACACCGCCGTTGCCGCGGCGTCCGCCAGATCCAATTCCTGTCGCGTGCGGGTTAGGAGATTGGCATAGCCGCGTGCCCTAAGATCCCGGACGATGGCGGAGCCCACCATGCCGCGGTGACCTGTCACAAAGATGCGGTCCGTTGGTTGCATGAAGAATCCGCGTTAATCTAGGCTTGAGCGTCGACGGCGTCTTGCGTGAGGCGTTCACTCTTCGCATCTACAAGGTCGGCTTCGACCATGATTTTGACCAGTTCGCTAAACGTGACCTTGGGCTCCCAGCCGAGGGCTTTACGCGCTTTGGAGTAGTCGCCGATCAGGAGATCAACTTCCGACGGCCGTTCGTAGCGCTTATCGTATTTAACGAATTCTTTCCAGTCCATATCGAGATGCGCAAATGTGGCTTCGACGAATTCGCGGACGGAATGTGTTTCGTTGGTGGAAATGACGTAATCAGCGGGTTCGTCTTGCTGGAGCATCAGCCACATGGCTTCGACGAAGTCTTTGGCGTAACCCCAGTCGCGTTTTGCATCGAGGTTGCCAAGGAATAGTTCCTTTTGGAGACCCATTTTGATGCGCGTTGCAGCGCGCGTAATTTTGCGGGTCACAAAGGTTTCGCCACGGCGCGGCGATTCGTGATTGAAGAGAATGCCATTGCTGGCGTGCATCCCGTAGGATTCACGATAATTCACGGTCAGGTAGTACGCGTATACTTTGGCGCAGGCGTAAGGGGACTGTGGATGAAAAGGCGTGGTCTCTGTCTGTGGGATTTCGGCAACCTTTCCGAACATTTCGGAGGACGATGCCTGATAAAAACGGGTATCGTTCAAACCGGTTTTGTGCAGGGCTTCCAGAAAACGAACGGTGCTGAGTCCGGTGACGTCACCCGTGTATTCCGGGGTGTCGAAAGAGACGCGGACATGGCTTTGCGCCGCCAGGTGGTAAACTTCGTCCGGGCGAACATCGTAAAGCATGGAGTTGATTTGGGATGCATCGGCCACGTCACCGTAGTGCAGGTGCAGATTTGCTCCGCTTTCATGCGGATCACGGTAGATGCCGCTCAAACGTTCTGTGTTGAAGGACGACGCGCGCCGAATGATGCCGTGAACTTCGTAGCCTTTTGCGAGGAGGAGCTCAGCCAGATATGATCCGTCCTGACCCGTAATGCCGGTGATGAGTGCTTTTTTCATGGCATTAAATATAGCAGAGTGCGGGAGGGGCGCAATAGTAGAGATTTTTACTGAACGCCGATCCAGCGCAGGTCGCGCGCTGCTTTGATGTTCCTGTTCTGTAATGGCTGTTGAGTCTGGTACGACGAGTTGATACATTTCTTGGACGTGAGTGTCGATGCGTGTCGCTCATCAACCCCGGGAGATCATGATGCCCAACTCGGCCGCTGTATTTGAAGAACTCCACTTACATAACGACCCCGACAACGTCTACGTACAGGTTATTTCTGCCATTTTGGATGCCGGGGAACACCTTGAGCTTCCGCGCCGTCTTGAACTGATTCTTGCGCAACCGAAGAACGAATTGATGGTGCATTTCCCTGTCATGATGGATGACGGGAGCTTTCAGCTCTTCAAAGGCTATCGTGTTCAACATAACAACGTGCTTGGTCCTTACAAAGGTGGCATTCGCTTTCATCCCAACGTGCATCTCGATGACATTAAGGCCTTGTCGGCGTTGATGACCATGAAGTCCGCCCTCGTGCAATTGCCATTCGGGGGCGCGAAGGGCGGTGTTCAGGTTGATCCGAGAAGCTTGAGTGAGAAGGAATTGATGCGCATGACACGGCGATTTACGAGTGCGCTCGGCTCAAATATTGGACCGGACTACGACATTCCCGCACCCGATATGGGGAGCAATGCTCAGGTCATGGCCTGGGTTGCGGATACGTATATGAATTTGCATGGCCCAAACGAACGACTCAATGGTGAGGGCGTGGTGACGGGAAAACCATTGGCTTTTGGTGGCTCGCAGGGACGTGACAAAGCGACCGGGCAAGGATTGGTTTACGTGTTGGAGGAAATGTTGCCCAGCATGGGCTTTGCGTTCGAAAAGATGCGTTTCAGTCTGATTGGCTTCGGCAATGTCGGTAGCTGGACAGCACGACTGTTGTGCGAACGGGGCGCAACGTTGAGCGCCGTTCTGGATCATACAGGCGCCGTGTTAAACACGAAGGGCATCGACGCCACTGCCTTGACGCAACATGTGGCGCAGACAGGAGGCGTCGCTGGCTATGGCGATGCTGAAGCGGTCTCTGAGGACGATTTCTATGAACATGAGGTTGATGCGTTTATTCCTGCTGCACTTGAGCAGATGGTGGATGTCCGCCGCGCGGCTCAGTTGAACTGTAAACTTGTTGTGGAAGGTGCCAATGCACCACTGACACCCGAAGCCGAGCGTATGTTGATCGCTCAGGGTGTGCATATTCTCCCGGCCGTGCTCTGTAACGCAGGGGGTGTGACCGTGAGTTACTTCGAATGGAAACAAAACCGCCAGGCCGAGACGTGGGATTTAAAGAGCGTCGACAGTCAGCTTAAAAATCTGATGGTCGCCGCCGCCCGGCGCGTGGTTGAATTCTCGCGCACGCACAACGTCGATATGCGCACGGCGGCATACGGGGCCGGCTTGGAGCACATCGCGAACGTGTATTCCATTCGTGGCATTTTCCCGTAATTAATTTTCACGCCATGTGGAACACGTCGTGCAAATCGTGCGCGACGGGGCTGTTGTCCGGATTGGACGGCATGATGTCGCCCATGTGTGCCCACCATTTGCGGCAAATCTCAGTCTCTGCAATCGCGCGCCAGCGTGCTTCATCTTCGATTTCGGCATAGGCGAAGAGCTGATGCGTTTCCTTGTGCAGAAAAATGGAATAGTTATGGACTCCGTGGTCTTTTAGCACGGCTTCAAGCTCAGGCCAGATGGGGCGATGACGTCGCTCGTATTCGGCGTGTTGATCCGGGTTGACGGCCATGATAAACGCTTTTCTGATCATCTCGGTTGTGCTCCTTTTACGTCCTATAGGTATCCGTAGGATTTTAGTTCGTCTTTAAAAAATGGGAACTCTGTGCGGCCTTCGGCTGTGCGCCATCGCCCCACGGACTCTGGGCGTACGGGAATGCGAACAAGGGGAATGCCCAGGAAATCTTCAAGTTTGGACAAGGTGTCATCTTGCTTCAGCACAAAGTCTTCGAAGCGCACCTCGATCAGATTGGCGGGGCGCGGTGTGGCTTTGTATATTTCTGACTGATACTTCCAGCTGATGGCTCGGCGTTCGCTTTCGTCATCGGTTGCGTCGTAGGGCACATGAAAACGGGTCAAATCATCCGTCGCGTGGCCTGCGGCGATGTTGTCACGCGGATCGCGAATCCAGTAAATGTATTTGATGTTGGGAAACATCCTCGCGATCCACGGGTAGACGAGAGTCGTTTCAGGAATTTTCCAGCCGCGGTGTTCCGCATCGCTGTTCAGAACGCTCGACAGATAGGATTGGATAAGTTGGGTCCACTCGGGATCAATCGGCATAGTGTGCAGTGCGCTGAAATCCCACGTCAGACCACCGCTGTGTTTGACATGGCGGGCCATGCATCGACATGCGTCATACATTTTCCCGGGTGGGAGCAAGTCGCCGGATTCGTTAAGTGGGTCACCCATGTAAACGCCGCTCTGACTGAGTGTATGCGACATGGCCCGTGTACCTCCGTGACCGCGTCCTATGACGGTAACCATCATGCGATTTTCACCACGGTTTCCGTTTTAATCGATTCAATGGCGGCGGCCAGAACTTTCTGGGCCGCAAGCCCGTCCGCGCCGGATCCGTCAATCTGTTCCGGTGGAGTGTCGGCATTGAGCTGTGCCAAGAACGTGTGGATACGGTCGATAAAGGTGTCTGTGAAATCGCGCATGCCTCCAAAAATGGGATTGGTGTAAACCGTCTTTTCTAGATTGCCGGCAGGATAGAGTGTTGCTTCGCGGAAAATATCATCGATGACAAAACGTCCCTTTGTGCCTGCCACTTCGCAGCGCTCCATGGGATGGCCACGTTCAATGTCATAACTTCCAGATAAATGGCCTAGCGCGCCGCTGCAAAATCGCATGTTGAATTGAGCGGTCGACCAAATGCTGCGCCCCGGCGCCTTGAGGCCAAAGCAGTGCACCGACTCAATGTCGCCACAAAAATAGCGCATGATGTCTACGGTGTGCGGATGCAGGGCCTTGATCTGAAACCAGGGCGAGGACTCGTTCGGGTTCTGGATCCACATGCTCATGTTCATGAATAGCTGAGCGCCAATACGGCCATCGTTGACCCACTGTTTGGCCAGTCGCGCGGCGGGTGTGAAACGATGGTTCAAGTTGATGCCGTAACACAAGCCCTGTGACGCTGCTCGATCGACCATGGCTTGCGCGGGGGCGATTTCGTTGCAGATGGGTTTTTCACCCAGTACGTGCAAGCCCGCGTCGAGGGCTTGCATGGTGGGCTCATAGTGGTCGCTTCCGTACTCCACGCCGCCGGTTGCCACGCTGACCATCGTCAAATCGCATGCCGACAGCATGTCGTGGACTCTATAGAACGCGTCCACGCCCAAACGGGTTGCCGTGGCATCAGCCCGCTCGCGATCGATGTCGCAAACCGCGAGCAGTTTGGCGCCCGTATCATGATGATAGATATCCGCGTGCCGATTTCCAATGGGGCCGCAACCGACCACGCCTACACGTTGGATATTCATTTCTTTTTCGATTGTAGCTTTTTGGCCGCTTTGGCACTTCCGATATTCATGGTGTCATAGGCCTGCTGGCTGGATTTAAAATAATTAATACCGGCGTGCCCATGCCAGCCGGGCTGGTTTTCAACAGGGTTCTGAAGGCCGCTTTCTTTGATCCGCTTTGCGATGTGGGCATCCATTTGTTCGCGCAGGTGTGCGACTACTTTGGGCAGCTTCTTTGCCAAATTTCGGTTCTCGTCCGGATCCTCGATCAGGTTGTAGAGCTCCACTTCAGGTTTGAAATGGAAATCCGGTTCAAGCGCAACGATGAGCTTCCACTCGGGCGTGCGCCATCCATGTTTTCGCATCCATGTACACTCGGTCAGGTACTGCGAGCTGGAAAAACTGGCTTTCTTTCCCTGGACCAGTGGCATCAATGTTTTTCCGTCAAATTTTTCTTCACTCTTGATTCCCGCCAAATCGAGAAGGGTGGGCACGAGGTCGATGTGTTGGTTGTAGCCTGCCACGCGCTGGCCCGCGGGCATCTTTTTTGGATAGCGGATAATCAACGGCACTTTGAGACACACATCGTATAGGCCATGATGGTCGAACCAGCAGTCGTGGTCATAGAGGGTTTCGCCATGATCGCCGTTGAGCACGACAATGGTGTCGTCCAGAATGCCCAACGTTTCAAGTTGCGTAAAAATACGCTGGATACAAGCATCCATGTAAGCGATGGCGCCGTCGTATTGGGCGATGACGTAGTCCTTGTCGGTGATCTCTTTGGGCATCCACGAGCGCAAATAATCGGCGAAAGGGGCAAAGTCGAAGACTGGTTTCATGGACTTGTTTTTCGGGTCGCACTCGTTACCGTGATAAAACATGCGATCGTAAGGCGCGGGCGGCAAATAGGGCGAGTGTGGATCCATGTGACGTAGCATCATGAAGAAGGGCTTGCTGGATTTTGCCAGACGATCAATTTCTGGGATGGTGACGTCATTGAGGCGTTCGGCCTTTGGCATCTTTTCATCTTCGGCGTGGCCCCAGCACGGGTACGATAAATATTTGTTGAAGCCGCGCGATGGGGGCATGTCGAATCCAACGCAAGTCGTGTTGTATCCTTCTTTGCGGAGCAGCTGCGCCAGCGTTTTGACTGGCGTGCGCAATGGGCCTTTGTGACGTAGCGCGACCACTTGTGTCGAAAACAAATCTTTACCCGTGAGCATGGCGGCATAGGCGGGTGTGGTTGGCACATTGGGGGAGAGTGTGTTCTCAAACAGAACACCTTTTTTGGCGAAAGCGTCAATGTGCGGCGTGGTCTGGCGAGAATAGCCGTAGCAACTCATGTGGGTCGACAGCAAAGAGTCGACGGCGATGAGTAGGACGTTGGGCTGTTTTTTCGAGCTGGTTTTCTTTGGCATGAGGTCTCTCACCTGTCTTGTCTATTGTTCGGTCAATGATCGGGCGCCACAGGCCTGCAGGCAGGCTTGCATGTGTCCGCGAGATTCAGCTGCAATGGTGCAGCACTGTTCGAGGCTGTACTCCCTCGCCCCGATCACTTCCAGGTCGACAGGGCCGCTGTAGCCCTTTTCCTTGAGTACGCGTATGTAACCAAGAAGGTCAATCTCGCCGCGGCCATTGGCTTGCTCTTCGGGTTTTCCCGGTCCCTTCTGGCGTCCCTTGCAGTCACGAATGTGGACATGTTTGATGCGGTCGACGACGTGTTTCAGGGCGGCCACAGGATCTTCGCCGGCGCGATGGATGTGGCTAGGGTCCATGTCGAGACCGAAGGCGGGTGAGCTGATGGCCTTAAGGGCTGCTAGCGTCGTTGGCGTGTTGTAAATGGCCGAGCCGACATGGGCTTTGACGCACAAGGTGATGCCGTAATGTTCGGCACGGGCGCAGAGCTGGCCCAGGCTGTTGATGCGCTCTTCCAGAGAACCAGGTTCATCACTCTTGCCACCGGGGCCGCAATTAATAATGGGGATGCCAATCTCCACCGCCGCCTGCATGGCCAACTCCATGATGTCGGGATCCTGGCTGGGTTGCTCCATGCCTAGAAGCTCCAGGTTGTGTTCGGCAGCCAGGGCCTTGATGGTTGGGGCGCACTCTTGCCAACGTGAAAGTACGAGGTGTTCGCTCATGCCGTCGATGGCAGAGAGTTCGATTCCATCGTAACCGGCCATAGCGATACAACGGAAGGCGGTAGCCATGTCATAGCCGCCGAACAAGACCGAATTTGCACCTAATTTCATCATCAATTCCTTTTCGTTAACGTATGTGATCAGACGGATTCGAGCAAAGGCTCGCCGCTCATTGGGGGCAGGGGATTGGGACGCACCAGCGCGCCACCTTGTTCGTGGGATTCAATGGCGGCCCATGTGTATTCGAGTGTGGCCAGCGCATCGCGTCCTGAGGATCGCAGTTGTGATTTGGGTACCTTGTTGGTCACGTCCTCAAGAAAGGCGTGGATGCGCGTTGGGAAGGTTGTGCCAAAATCGGTGATGCCCGTGTTGGTCACGATGGGTTCTGGGGACTCTCCCAGTTTTAACTTTTCTGGCGCGGCGGCACCTTCGCTGCCTGGCGTGGGGAAGTACGTCAATTTCTCGACACAGTTTTCGATGACGAACGAACCGCGCGTGCCGCCGATTTCCACACTCCACCAACCACCCAGCCCGAAGGTGCTGTCACCACGTTGGCTAAGCAGGTAGCCCACCGCGCCGCTAGCAAATCGAACGTGGATGCTGTTGACGGTCAGCATCACATCACCCGCACTACGGCGGAAACCCGGCTGATTCATAAAGGCCTGAACGTGGGTAATGTCACCGCAGAAATAGCGCATGATGCTGAACGGGTGTGCAAGGAACGCTTTAACGTGGAAGTAAGGAAATCCTTTGTCGCGGTATCCCGTCGGTGCGCCACCGTAGGTGCCTTCGCCACCCGCAAAACCCATCTTGTGCAAGCAATAGAGTACCTCGCCAACGTCCCCGTTCTGCATACGTTCCATCGCCTCATCGGCGGGCTTGCTGAAATAGTGGTTCAGGTTACACCCCAGATACAGGTCAAGTTCGCTGGCGCGGGCCACCATCTGGCGCGCTTCCACCACCTGGTTGGAAAGTGGCTTCTCGCACAAGACGTGCTTCCCTGCAGCCATCGCCTGCATGGTGGGGTCGAAATGCCAGCTGCCGTTTTCGTAGCCACCAGTGCAGACGTCGACAATGTCGAGTTCCGGATGGGCGTCGAGCATGTCGGGGAGCGTGTAGTAGGCTTTCACACCGACTTTTTCTGCCAGCTTGTCAGCGCGTTCCTGAACCACGTCGCACACCGCGACAAGATCAGCCAAGTCGTCGTCTTTGTGACAATTTGCATGGGTTGTGCCAATTCCGCGTGCGCCAACGACGCCTACTTTCAATGCCATGGGTCGATCCTTTATTGCCGACCATGCGTGAGGCCGATCTGGTTTTCTGTTTTCTGGATTCACTACTTATACGAAGCAACGTGCTCTGTGTCCTTGAATATCCAACCAATAACTAGCACAATCCAGTCATGCCAAAAACGGACGTACTCACAGCAGATAGTGTTTTTGGTGCGGGTGCTTTCCCGCTACGTGTCCAAAACGCCCAGCATCACGACTCCAGCACGCGTCCGCATGGCCACGAATTTGACGAACTGGTCCTCATTATGGGCGGTTCGGGTGAGCATGTGACGTCACATACGGTCTGCCAGATTGATCCGGGTGATGTTTTCTTCATTAGTCGGGACATGACGCATCACTATCAGAACACGGTCGATCTGGATGTGATCAATGTGCTCTTTGACGTGGGTGCCTTGCGCTTGCAAACGCGCGACCTGCACGACGTGCCTGGGCATCATGTGCTGTTCCATCTGGAGCCGCAATCTCGCAGCGCACAGCAGTTTCGAGGACGTTTGACCTTGTCGCCTGAGCAGCGCATGCGAGCGGGACATATGGTTGAGGTGCTGCGCGCGGAAATCGATGGACGTGCACATGGCTATCGATTCGCTTCCTGCGCGCTGTTGATGCAGCTCATCAGCTATTTGTCGCGTTGTTACGTGGAGAAACCGTCGCCCGAGCAGCGTTCGCTGTTATGCATGGGGGAGGTGCTCAGTTACATCGAGCGAAATTATAGTGCACCTGTCTCCGTTGCGGATTTGGCCGCGTTGGCAGCGATGTCCGAGAGCTCCCTCAACCGTGCCTTCCAGCGACTGGTGGGCAAGGCGCCTGTTGAATATGTTATCGG
>JBLHHU010000098.1:0-10918 GCA_047615735.1 Kiritimatiellia bacterium
GTGCGCTTACATTAAACGCATCGTGGAATGTCATTTTGAATAACAACACGTCTCCGGGGCTTTTATGAAAAAGCGAATTTGGGTAAAACTTATATGGGTCATCGTTATTCTGGTGGCGGTTTATGTGTTCGACGACGAACGCGAAAGTGACGCGCCCGCCCGTGCTTCGAATTCGCGCGTCGCCGCGCCCGCTGATGATGCGCTCATGCACGCCATCGCGCATCGCCAAAGCGACGTTCAGGTTCAAGGCGAAGGTCGCGTCATTAAGGTACTGCCGGATGACAACCAAGGCAGTCGGCATCAGCGCTTCATTGTCCGGTTGGAAACCCAAAAAACGTTGCTGATTGCCCATAATATTGATTTAGCCAATCGTGTGCCTGGGCTCGGTACAGGCGACACCGTGGCCTTTTTCGGGGAGTACGAATGGACATCGCAGGGTGGCGTTGTTCATTGGACTCATCACGATCCTGCGGGTCGTCATGTGGGCGGTTGGATCAAGCACAATGGGGAAACGTACAAATGACCCTGCGTCTCGAAACCACGGTGTCGGCCCAATGAGTGACCGGGTGCAATCACGCGCTATGCGCACCTTTTGGACATTCGCCTACCGCGTGGCCTACGCTGGGCTGCAAGTGATATGGTTCTTTCGAGGGCGGCGACCTGCAGGCGCTTTCGTGGCGTTGTGGTTTCAGGACCGCATACTGCTGGTGCAAACGTCGTATCAGAAAAATCGAACACTGCCGGGTGGAGGTAAAAAGCGTCGCGAAACAGACCTGGAAGCCGCGTGTCGGGAAGCGCGCGAAGAAATTGGCCTGACCCTCGACCCCGCGACGCTGACGCGCGTTAATCAGGATGTCGACGAGGGTCGCTTCGCGAATGAATGTATCGTCTTGTTCGAAGCCCATTTCACGGTCGAGCCGCTCGTGCGTATAGATCATCGTGAAATTGTGTCTGCCGACTGGTTCGATGTCTCGCATCCCGAAACTGACAGGCTGTGGCCTCTTTTTAGGGCTTACGTTTGGAGCAAGCGCGACCCCAATCCATTGTAAACAAAAGGTTTTCCGGTTGATGTCGTAGCCGTGGAATGGCAAAATTACGACACGTGAGTCGACAACGAACGCTGGACGTGGGTGCCAAAAGACTATTTCGACACAAATGGATGGAACTGTGTCAGGGCTTGAACGGGGAACCCTTTATACGTGGCCACGGCGACGGGGTCTGCGTTGTGCCTATTGATTCGCAGGGGAATGTCCTGATGTGAATCGAACCTGCCGTGCCGACGGGGTTGCCGGTGTTGGGATTACCTTCGGGAACGCTCGAAGATGGTGAAGACCCATGCACTGCCGGCAATCGTGAACTTCAAGAAGAAATTGGTTTCAAAGCGGCACGTCTTGATCTGTTGACGGTGGCGCACCCCCTCGCGCGGCATGCGGAATGGCGCGTGCATCTTTTGCTCGCGCAGGATTTGTCGCCCTGTCAGTTGCCGGGTGATGACGTGTATTAGATCCGGGTTGAGCCCGTTGCGCTGTCGGCTTTCGAGATGCTGGTGGACGATGGACGACTGTCCGATTAGACCTGTATCGCGGCTCTCTATCTGGCGCGTCGAGCACTCCAAGTATGACGCCCAACCTACTCTTTTTGATGGCGCAACCGGTTCTAGTATAGTGCCTTACGGTTGATTTCCGGGCGGGCCTAGTGGGGTTAAGGCACGCTTCTTGGTGTTTCCGGCGGGTCGTGCTGATGGAGCAGCAAGCAACCGCCTTTGCGCGACCTCTGGCGCGGTGATACAAGCTTTGTTGTAAGCGATAAAAGGGCATTGTGTCGTAGGACTGGGATGCGTGCTTGTCGGCGAAGCCGACGCGGTCTGCATGCCGTTCTGGGCTGGGGGTCACATTCCTTGAAAAAAAGCCTTGCCCCATTGGGTTTTCTACCCATAATTCAAAATATCAGGGTAGGCAAGTTGTGCCGAACCAGTTCAATTATGGAGGATGCCGCTAATGACTAAGACACAGACCATCGCCGCGCTCGCAGAACGTTCAGGACTGCAGAAAGCCGAAGCCAACAAGTTGCTCGAAGAGCTTGCTAATTTGGCATATCAAGAAGCCAAAGACGGTTTCACCATCCCAGGTATTGGCAAGTTGGTTCTTGTTGATCGCGCAGCACGTATGGGTCGTAACCCTGCCACGGGCGAAGCTATCAGTATCCCTGCCAAAAAGGTTGTAAAGTTCCGCGTAGCCAAGGTCTGCAAAGACACTATTCTTGGTTAATCAGCGATAACATAAACTCGCAATCCGCGGGCTTGACCTCTCTCGGTAGTAGGTTCAAGCCCGTTTTTTTTGCCATGAAGCTGTTTTTTCGAAAAATTTTCCCTGTTGTGCTAGCCGTTCAGGCGCTATGCATGGTCCCGGAGGCTCCTGCTAAGACCTTGGAGGCGCTGCCGCATTACGAACAGATCTGTAAGAGTCTGTTTCGGCGCTTGCCCCACGAGCACATGATGGGCGTGCCGCTGGGCGATAACATGTCGAGTCGGGCGTGGAGCAATTACGTTGCTGTCCTCGATTACGACCGCGTCTATTTTACGGCTTCCGACATATCGCGCTTTCGCGCGTACGAAACGAAACTTGATGACATGTTGCGTGTCGGCGACATGAGTTTCGCGTTCGAGACCTTTGCGGTTTACAAAGAACGCCTACGCGATCGCGTTGCCTATATTGAGCAACTTCTTGATAAAGGTTTTGATCTCGAGATCGACGAAGAGCATGCCTGGAAGCGTTGGGAGCGCAAAGCTCCCTGGGCACCAACCACGGCGGTTTGGGATGATCTGTGGCGCAAGCGAATCAAAAACGAATACATTCGCATCGTACTCGCTCGGGAAGCGACACTCGCGAAAAGCGCAGCGACGAACACTGTTGAGATCGCGGAGACTGTGATGAACGTGGCGACCGTTCGTTTGGATACGGTTATTCAGGTCGACGATGCGCCGAACACGAACAACATTGCCCTGCATACCAATGTTGTTCCCAAAATCGAGCTCGCGCTGGATACCGCCGAGGAATCGATCATACGCCGCTACACGCAATCCCTAACCGTGTTGGAGGACAGTGATGCAGAGTGGGTCTTGCAAAATTATCTAAACGCCTTCACGCAGGCCTTTGATCCGCATTCCGGGTTTATGTCGCCAAGCGCCGCCGAAGATTTTCAGATTGAAATGAGTCTTTCGCTGGTCGGTATCGGGGCCTTGCTGCGCGCCGAGGATGGTGCCGCAAAAATTGTACGTCTTATTCCCGGGGGACCCGCCGACCGTGATACCAGCGATACACGCCTCGAGCCGGGCGATAAAATTATTGCCGTTGCTCAGGGGGAAGAACCCGCCGTCGACATCATTCATTGGCCATTGCACAGGACCGTTCGCTTGATTCGAGGCGAAATGGGAACGGTGGTTGTGTTGACGGTTGTCCCCAGCACCGACCCAACCGGGGCCACAACAAAAACGGTTCGCTTACGGCGCGACGAAGTGAAGCTCGAAGGGCAAGCCGCCAAGAGCTACGTGCACAAGGTGACGAATCGCAATGGCGAAACCAATACCCTCGGCGTCATTCGGCTACCTGCTTTTTACGCAAACATGAAAGTGTCGTCCGCAAAGCATCCTGAATTTCGCAGCGCGAGCCATGATGTTGAAAATCTGATAACGGACATGAAGACCAACAACATTGACGGTCTCGTTCTGGATTTACGCAACAATGGCGGCGGGTCCCTGTTGGAAGCGGTGCAAATGAGCGGCCTTTTCATTCCCTTTGGCCCGGTCGTACAGATCAAAGCACGTGCTCGTAGTGCCCGCGTGTTGCGCGACAGCGATCATGGCATCGCCTATGATGGCCCGATGATCGTGCTGGTTAACCGCCTCAGTGCCTCGGCTTCAGAAATTGTCGCGGGCGCCCTGCAGGACTACGGACGCGCCATCATCGTTGGCGATTCGAAGACGCACGGGAAGGGGACGGTGCAAACCGTCCTGAATCTGGGACGTGATGACAAGCTGGGCCAACTCAAGGTCACGACCGCCAGTTATCACTGCATCAATGGCGCGTCAACGCAGCTCAACGGGGTGCCCGCCGACATCGTGCTTTCGTCGCCGTGGGACTTTACGGACACCGGTGAAGAATTTCTACGCAACCCGTTGCCGTGGTCGCGCCTTCCGCCGGCCGCCTATGCTCGAATGGTCGATCTTTCGCCAATCATCGAGCGTGTGAGTGCGGCCTCCGTGGAGCGACGTGAATCAAATGATCGCTTTAAGACGTACATGTCTCTGATGCGGCGCGTATCCGAGACGACTCGACGTGATACCTATCCGCTTAACATTTCAGAACGTCGCGCCATGAACGCCTCTGAACGAGAACTTGAAAAAATGCAGGCTGAGATCATTGATGAGCAGAGTGACGGCGCGGCGGGCGGAGATGATGCAAGCCTCGTGCGGGATCTTGTCCTGCGCGAAACGCTGCAGATTCTGTCGGATACCATTCTGCTTCACAACGGGCTCGGTGCCGGCCAAGGCAAACCCAAGTCGTCCGTCTCAAGCGGCGATCCACTGATCGACTGGCTCAAGAGCGGACTCTAGAGGCCGTCGTTCAGGCCGCGTCCACCTGCTTAGCGTTCGCAGAGCGCTTGGAATCGCGGATAAGCCTGGTTCCAGGCGTCTGTATCCATCGGGTCATAGTTCACAATGGGGAACGCCGATTTGATCAGCGTCTGTGCTTCATCCATGGATTTAATTTCCCCTAGGCCCAGCGCTTGCACCATGAAGTTCCCAACGGCAGTGCCTTCCGTTGGACCCGCGTAAACCGGTTGTCCGACGGCGTTGGCCGTGAACTGGCTCAGCAGCTTGTTCTGGCTTCCGCCGCCAACCACGTGCACGGCTTTGGTTTCCGTTCCGGACACGCGGCAGACCTGCTCGTTGACATAGCGATATTTAAAGCTGAGACTTTCGTATACGCAGCGCAGGTAAGCGGCGCGATTTTCTGGAACCGCCTGGCCGGTGTCCTTGCAGAATTCGGCGACGGCCGCTTCCATGTTGTGCGGGTTGAAAAAGCGATCATCATCAGGATCAATCAGTGAGGCAAACGCAGGGCTCTGCGAGGCCAGCTGCGCGAGCTCAACCCAGCTTGTTTCTTTACCGTCCGCGGCAGTCCATCCACGGCGCAGTTCTTGAACGATCCAGGTGCCCATGACGTTCTTGAGGAGGCGCACATTGCCGATGCCACCTTCGTTGCTGATGCCCGCTTGCATCGCTTCCTGAGTGGTGATTGGCTTGTCGACCAATTTGCCGACGAGTGACCACGTTCCTGAACTGATGATCAAGGCTTCGTCCGCATTCGCAATTGGTGCGGCTGCGAAAGCACTGGCGGTATCGTGCGAGGCTGATGCGATCATTTTTGTTTGCGGTAAACCGAGGTGCGCGGCGAGCTGTGGCCGCAGTCGGCCTACCTCCGTGCCCGGGGCGACGATTTTCGGCAAAATGGATGCAGGGATATTCAAGGCCTTCAGAATTTCGTCGCTCCAATCGCCCGTGTTGGCGTCCATCAGTTGCGAGATACTGGCCCAAGTGGAATCCACGGAGCGGGCGCCGCTGAGGTAGTAATAGAAAAGCGATGAAATCGGCAGGTAGAAGGCGCCGTCTGTGAGCACCTCGGGGCGGTTCATCACAAGCCAGAGCAACTGATTGCTGAGGTTGAAAGAGTGAAAGTGGATACCGGTAAGCTCATAGATGCGATCTGCGTCCATGCGTGCTTTGACTTCGTCGATCATGCCGTTGAGACGGTGATCACGGTAGCAGTAGACTTTTCCCTGAAGATTGCTGTCGGCGGTCAGGATCTGTCCGTCCGCGCCCCACGTATCGATCGCCAGTGAGTCCAGTTGATCGGAGACGTCGCGTCGGTAGGCCTGCAGGCCCTGTAGAATGTTGCTGTAAAGGTAGGTGTCGTCCCAGTAGGTGCGCTCGACGGTGTCGCCCTTGCTGTCTTCCATGAAGAACGTCACGCCTTCGTGTGCGAAGCGGTGCACCTCGGACATAGAGAATTGGCCATTTTCCAAGGTGCCTGCGAAGCACTTACCACCCGATGCGCCAAAATCGACGGCGACCATACGTTTTACGCTCATTCGTGTCTCCTAATGAAAAAGTGATTCCGGAATTTACCCGTTGCAGGGCGCTTGCGCAAGAAAAGGGTGATTTTATGGCCGCTCGACGGAAAAGGCCGGAGCGGTCCTCAGGGGTACATACGGCCCATGGTGCGCGGGAACGGGATCGTTTCGCGCACATGTTTGAGCCCGCAAATCCAGGTCAGCGTGCGCTCGATGCCGAGGCCAAAGCCGCCATGTGGCACGCTGCCATAGCGGCGCAGATCCAAATACCAGCTGTAATCTTCTACCTCGAGCCCTTTTGCTGTGATGGCGCTTTCAAGTGCTTCCAGGTTATCCTCGCGTTGGCTGCCGCCGATAATTTCGCCGTAGCCTTCCGGTGCCAGCAAATCCATGTTGAGCACGACCTTTGGGTTGTCGGGCGAGCGTTTCATATAGAACGCTTTGGCTTCGGCCGGATAGTGCGTCACGAAAACGGGGCGCTCAGAGCGGCGCGCAATCAGCGTTTCATCGCTGCCGCCGAGGTCCTTGCCCCACGTAAACGATTGCGCTAGTTCGAGGTGCTTGGGCAGGTTTTCGACGTCGCGCTCGAGTTCCAGAAGCGATTCGCGAAGTACGCTGAGTTTTGTGTGAATCTTATCCTGCTGCCAGGCTTTGCGGGCCTGCTCAAGCTCACTTTCGGATTGTGCAATTTCTGCACGTACCGCGTCGCGTGCTGCCGTTGCTTCTGCAAGTTGCTCTTCAACCCATTCCCGCATGGCGTCACTGCGCAACGATTCGGCCACCTCGTCGTAGGTCATACGGGCGAATGGTTTTTGAATCTTTCGCAGGGGTTCGATGTCACGTTCCAGCATCTCAAGATCAGAGCTGTTCTGATCGAGAACGGCTTGCACGCAGGTGCAGATGAAATCTTCGGCAAGCGACTGCAGGTCGTCTAAGTCGGCAAAGGCAACTTCGGGTTCAACCATCCAGAACTCGGTCAAATGGCGGCGCGTTTTCGACTTCTCGGCCCGAAACGTTGGGCCGAAGCAATACACCTTTCGGTGCGCCATGCACGCGCTTTCGAGATAGAGCTGACCCGTCTGTGCCAGGTAGGCATCCTGGTCAAAGTAGGCCACAGGAAACAAGGTTTGCGCATCTTCACCGGCGCCTTGCGTCAGGATGGGTGTGTCGACAAGAATAAAGCCCCGCGAATCAAAGAAATTGCGCACGGCTTGAATGAGTGTGTGGCGAATACGCATAATCGCCGCTGGGCGCGACGAGCGCAGCCAGAGGTGCCGGTGCGACATCAGGAAATCGACGCCATGCGGCTTCGGCGTGATTGGGTAGTCGTGGGCGGCCTGGATGCAGGTGAGCTCGCTGACGGCGATTTCGTAGCCTCCGACGGAGCGCGCGTCCTCGCGCACCTCGCCCGTGACGTAAACGGAGGATTCACGTTCGAGCTGTGACGCTGTGGCAAAGGCCTCTTTGACCCCTGCCTCAACGATGCATTGGCAGAGTCCCGTCCCGTCGCGGACTTGCAGGAACACAATTTTGCCGCCGGAACGCTTGCCGGATACCCAGCCCGAAAGCGTAACGGTCTCGCCGGCGTGCGCGTGCAACGTATTAATGGTGGCGTCTGTACTCACGAGAAGCAACCTAGCCCAGAACCGACGACGATGCAACCAACAGGACGTGCGCTTATTTCGTCGCGCCTTCCATCATCAGTTCGCTGACGATGCGCGCAAAGGTTTGCGGAGCTTTGACGGGGGAGCCTTCCAGAATCAAGGCCTGACCGTAAAGCAGATCGACATAGTCGCCCAGACGGTCACTCTCTTTGTCTTTTTCAAAGAGTGCTTTCATCTGCTTCAAGATCGTGTGCTTGGGATTGAGTTCCAGGACGCGCTTGGACGGTGGCACGTCCTGGTTCATGGCGCGCATCATGCGCTCCATGGTTGCGTTCAGGGCACCGTCGCCGGTCACGAGGCAGCATGGTGATTCGGTCAGGCGATTTGAAAAACGTACAGTTTCAATGTCCGTATCGAGACGCGTCTGAATGAACTCGAGCAGGTCTTTGTGCTCAGCTTCGACCGCTTCGCGGTCTTTTTTCAGCGCTTCGGCATCTTTCTCGTCATCCAAGTTGATGTCACCGCGATCAATCGCTTTGATGTCTTTGTCACCGTATTGGGTCAAGGATTGCGAAATCCATTCATCGACCGGATCCACAAAGAAGAGGACTTCGTAGTCTTTGTCTTTGAAGGTCTCGAGAAGCGGTGAGTGCTGGGCGGCCGCAAGGTTTTCTGCCGTCAGGTAGTAGATTTCTTTTTGACCCTTGGGCATGCGTTCGACGTAGTCTTTCAGCGTTGCCGTCAACTGGCCTTCGCTCTTGCTGGAATGAAACACCAGCAGGTCCTTGAGCTTGTCTGCATTTTCAAAGTCGGAATTGACGCCTTCTTTGATGACGCGCCCGAAAATTTCGAAAAACGTTCGATATTCATCGGGTTTTTTCTTCTGGCGAGTTTTCAATGCGCCCAGAATTTTGCTGACGATGCTCTTGCGAATACGACGAATCACGACATCGTCTTGTAGCATTTCACGTGAGACGTTTAGCGGCAGGTCGCTCGAGTCAATGACCCCTTTTACAAAGCGCAGGTACTCTGGGATGAGTTCTTTGCAGTCGTCGGTGATGAACACGTTTTTGACATAGAGCTGCAGACCTTTGTGGCCTTCTCGGTAGTACATGTCAAAGGGCGCCTGGGCGGGTATGAAGAGCAAGGACTGAAATTCCGTCGCGCCTTCGGCCGAGAAGTGAACCGTTTCGAACGGATCGTTGAAGTCGTGCGAAACGTGGTGATAGAACTCTTTGTATTCCTCTTTGGAAACGTCTTTTTTGTCACGTTTCCAGATGGCCTTCATCGAGTTGAGGGTTTCTTCTTCGGTCACCTCAACCGCGTCGTCGCCTTCGCCTTCGCTGCGCGTTGCATCGATGACAATGGGGTGAGTGATGTAGTTCGAGTATTGGCCGACAACGGTTCGGATGCGTGAATCGTTCAAGAATTCATCTTCGTCCTCGCGCAGATGCAAAATGATATCGGATCCGCTTGTTTCGCGCTCGGTTTCCTCAACGGTGTATTGGCCGTCACCTTTGGAACGCCAGCGGTAGGCCGTTTCGTTCTCACCGGCGCGCAGCGTAATAACCTCGACCAAATCGGCGACCATGAACGACGCATAGAAGCCAACACCGAACTGGCCGATAAATTCAGCGTCACTTGTTTTGTCGGCACTCTTGAGGTTTTCCAGGAAGGCGCGTGTACCGGAATTGGCGATCGTGCCGATGTTGGTATCGAGTTCGTCGGAATTCATGCCGATGCCGTTGTCGCTGATCGTTAGCGTGCGCGCTTCTTTGTCGACCGAGATTTTGATCTTCCAGTCGTGATCACCGACGAGTTCCGCATCGGTGAGTGATTCGAATCGAGCGCGATCGATGGCATCCGATGCATTCGAGAGCAATTCACGAAGAAAAATTTCCTTTTTGGAATAGAGCGAATGAATGACAAGATCCAGCAACTGCTGAACTTCGGTTTTGAATTTACGTGTTTTTTTGGCCATTGACCTAATCTCCTGACTTCGATGTTTGTACAATGATAATTTCGTCGCGGCCACCAACGTCACGGCTGGTGCCGCCCTTGCGGAGCTCCTCTCGGATTCCTTCGGAAATTGAAAGCTGTGAATTTAAACGGTTTTTTGACTATTTCGTCAATGCGAATACGTACATAATGTTTTCATGACTGACCCAATCCCATCGTCGGACCCCCTGTTTCCGGTCGCCATTCTATCGCCCACGCAAGGGGAAGGATTTGGTGCTGAGGCTGTTCTTGAGGAATTGTTGCGCGGGTGGGGCGCTGAGGCGCCGCCGTTGGTGGTCATCGCCCCTGCTAGCAGCCGTTTCGCGCGTGTTTGTGCCGAGACGCGGCACCGCTTTGTCGTGTTGCCAACCGAGCGTGACGCCATCGTGAACAATGTGCGCGCCACGTTGGCATTGCGGCGTGATTTGCCCAATATTGGCCGTGTTCACGCATGGTCTGCGCGTTCCTTCGAGCTCGCTGTCGCGCTGGGGCGCCGTCTCGGCGTGCCAGTAAGTGGGACGATGCATGACCACCCGAGCGCTGCATTTATGGGCAGGGTCCGCCAGAGCCTTGCACGCTTCAGCGCCGCCCGTTTTGATGTCCTGCTCTGTGTGAGTGAGGCAACACGAGCGGCCTGCCAAGCGTGTGGCTATGCGTGTCCGTTGGCCGTGGTGCACAATGGGCTTCATGACTTCGATATCACGCGTGGGCCCACTACAGAGCGATTGCGGCTTGGGTTTCCGGGTATGCGCGCGCCCCGGAAAGGGTTTCGTTTGTTAGCGTCCTGGGTGCCGGAACTGATGCAAATGGATGTCGATGTTTTGCTATACGGCGACCCGCACCCCGATTTTTCCGAGGCCGTCGACGCTTTGGCGCAGGCGTTTCCGGGGCGCGTCCTGTGCCGGGGTCAGCAGCCTCGAGCTGTCATGTGGGGTGAAATGGATGTCCTTTTGCATCTGTCGACCGAATTTGAGCCTTTCGCAACCACCTTGCTGGAAGCTGGGTTGGCGGGGTTGCCCTGTGTTGCATCGCGTTGCGGGGGCGCGGGTGAAGCGGTCATCCATGAAGAGACCGGCCTCCTTTTCGATGCCACGCAGGGGCAGGATGGGCTCGCGGCGGTGCGGCGCTTGACCGAAGACGCGTCATTGGGCGCCAGCCTGGGCGCGTCGGCACGTCGCCGTTTT
>JBLHHU010000099.1:0-10865 GCA_047615735.1 Kiritimatiellia bacterium
TAATTCTGTTCAAGAGTAATTCCCGCTCGGCACGGATCTATTCGCTGGCGGTGTCGGCAGCGGCGCGCGGGCTGGGGATCGCACGGCGTATGATGGCCAGGGCGGAGCGCGAAGCACGGAAGCGCGGCTGCAACCGCATGCGGCTTGAGGTGCGCATGGATAACCTACCGGCCATCCGGCTTTACGAACGTCTCGGCTTTACCGATGCGGCGGTGCTGTCGGGGTACTATGACGACGGCGCGCATGCCTTCGTAATGCGGAAGGACCTAGTCTAAAGGATGTCGAAGCAGTTTATCGTGGTCGACAGGCTGGAGGACTGGAGTCCCTATTATCCGAGTGAAAACCTGATCACGGCCGAGGCCTATCTCGAGGCGGATCCATCCTCCGACCTGCCGGCGGAGGTGATCAACCTGTGCCGCGACTACAAATATCTCGGCAAGGGCTACTACTGTTCGCTGCTGGCCGAGGCGCGCGGCGACCGCGTCATTCCTTCCGTGCGCACCATCAACGACCTGAGCCGGAGGCGCATGTATACGCTGGGTCTCTCGGCGCTCGACAAGCTGTTGAAGAAAAAGAAGACGATGGGGTCGCGTGAACTCGACACCTACGA
This sequence comes from Kiritimatiellia bacterium, assembly GCA_047615735.1. Lineage (GTDB taxonomy): Bacteria > Verrucomicrobiota > Kiritimatiellia > UBA8416 > JAIOPI01 > JAPKCZ01. Next base: position 611 of record JBLHHU010000099.1, read on the forward strand.
ACTGCGCATCTATTTCGGCACCACTTTGGAGGAGGAGCTGCAAGGGCTGGCCCGCCAGCTGTTCGATCTTTTTTCCTGCCCGATCCTGAAAATGGGCTTCAAGCGCGTGCACGAAACGTGGGCCATCGAAAGCGTCAAACCACTGGCGATCCACCAGCTCGAGGGGCCGCAACAGGATGAATTCGCCGCCGCGCTTGATCACTTCAGCCGCAAGGTATGGCGCCGCCCTCGCCGCAAAAAGCGCTACGCGTACGATCTGGCAATGCTGGCCGATCCTCTGGAAGTGTTGCCCCCAAGCAACCGCAAGGCGCTGGAAAATTTTGTGCTGGCCGGTCGTCAGATCGGGATCGATACGGAAATCCTCGGCAAGAAGGAATATCCGCGCCTGACGGAATATGACGCGCTGTTTATCCGCGAAACCACCGCGGTCGACCACCATACCTATCAGTTTGCCCAGAAGGCCGAGTTTGCCCACATGCCGGTAGTCGATGACCCAAACTCCATTCTCAAGTGCGCCAACAAGGTCTATCTGGCCGAGCTTCTGCGCGAAAACGAACTGGCTACGCCGCGCACCGATATCCTCTACTGCGACCAGCCCGGAGCGCTGGAGCGGGCAGCCGACCTGCTGGGTTTCCCGCTGGTGCTGAAGATTCCCGACGGCTCCTTTTCGCGCGGTATACACAAGGCGTCGACGATGGAGGAGCTGAAGGAGCGGGCGAAGGAACTTTTCCAGTCGTCGGTGCTCGTGCTGGCCCAGGAGTTCATGTACACCGACTTTGATTGGCGCATCGGCGTGCTCGGCGGTCGGCCGCTCTTCGTCTGCAAGTATTTCATGTCCACCGGCCATTGGCAGATCTACAACCATTCCGCCAGGAGTTCGCAGCGCTCAGGAGGATTCGAAACCATAGCGGTGGAGCAGGCTCCGGCGGAAGCCATCAAGCTGGCCCTGAAGGCCTGCAGCCTGATCGGCAACGGACTCTACGGCGTAGATATCAAGCAGAGCGGCGACCGCTTCTCGATCATCGAGGTCAACGACAATCCCAATATCGATGCCGGGATCGAAGACGGTCACCTCGGGAAGCTCTGCTACCTGCGCGTCATGGAGCACTTCTTCAGCGAGATGGAGCGCTATCGGTACGGTACAAAGTAGCTTGACGGGACGCCTTCAAGGTCAGCAGGCCTTTCGGGAAATGTTCTGGAAATGCTGGCCCCGTCGTTCGGGGGGGGCGGCTAGCGTAGCGTTTGTGAATGGGATCGGCGGGATCGGCCTGTGCGGACTTGATCTCTATTGGAACTTACGCCTGAGCACGTCGGCACGTCTCGCTCCGGCTCTCAAAGAAAATTCTCTATCATCCGTTCAGCCCCAACCGATCTACAAAATCGATAAGAACGCACATGGCCGGGGAGTAGTCGCGGGTTTTGCATTGCGTGAATTCGCCGGTCCAGGGGTTGATCTGCTGCATGAAGTCGGGACAGGCCACGATCGCCTCGACCCAGCGCGTCATGAGATGCCGGTGGTCCTCGGACTTGCCGTAGTGATAGAACCAGCGCGGCGTGCGTAGCGCGGTCAGCGCTTGTGACGCCCCACCCCAGGAGTTGATCGGTAGTCGCTTGATGAAGGCGGGATCGTCGGCCGCAATGGAAGGCAGCGGGTACGGCGTCCAGAAGGCGTCGGGGTTCTTGATATGCCGTTCGTAAATGCGGTCGAACATCGATTGGTCAACCACGTGCTCACTGAAAACGCGCGTGAGCACATCGCCCCTGATGCGAACGAAGTTGCCTTGGGCATCGACATCGTAGAAGCATTCATCCTCGGGACAATAGCAGTGCTTGATGATAAGCAACCGGATGGCTTCCGCTTTCTCGCGCCACATCTCCGCCTCGTCGGACCTGCCAAGCCGGTCGGCCATGGTGGCCAGCGCGACACGACCGCCATAGACGGTGGCCGAGAGGTCCGGCGCCAGGTAGGGCAACGTGCCCACGTCCGGACAAATGGCGGCGTCCTTATCGGGGCATTCTTCCGGCAAGCCCGCCAATCGGGGGCTGCCGTCGTGGCCACTGTCAAATTGACAGAAGAGCTCACAGAGTCCCGTCCCGCGCGTGTTCCGGTTTCGGGCCAACCAATCATCCCAGCGCGAACAGGCGTCGTAAGCGCGAGCAAGAAAGGCGTCGTCGCTGATCAGCTCGGCCGTTTCCAAAGCTGTAGCAGCAATCGGCACCACCATCTGAATCTGTGCGGTGCTAATGCCCTTGCCACTTACAATACAAGGAAGATAACCATCCTCCCGCTGGTGCTCGAAAAAAGCATCGTGCGTGGCTCTGGCCACCTCGGGGGCGTGTTTCCCGTAGACCAATGATTCCAGGGGCGCGCACTCCAACCAAATACCCTGATAGCATCCCCCCTCAAAGAGAACCGGAGCGTCGTACCCCGGCACCGGCTTGGTATTCGCCGCCAGACCGGCGAGCGCCTCGTCGTATCGTTTCTGTATGACTGTTCGATTCATGGCGATGACGTGCTCCCTGAGATCCGTGGTTTGAATCGGGTTGTTTGACTGCGGGGACAGTACATTTATACGCTTTATTCTACGAGTGTTATACCGCACCAAGTAATCGCCTACTTTATTGAGCAGATTGGGTCTCCAGAGGCTCTTGGAAGTATACTATTTTCAAAGAACCGGGTTGCACGTGCCTGCCCGGGCTGTAGACTATGGGGCAGCAATTCATGAAAACACTTCCCTCACTAATGTTAGCCTATCTGTGCCAGCGTGTAGGTAAGCACAATGTTATCACGCTTCTGAAGTTTCTCGGAATCATGATGGCGCTGATCGTGCTGCATAGCGTCATGTTTCACATGCTGATGGCGCGCGAAGGTCAGGCGTTTTCCTGGATCACCGGCTTCTATTGGACCCTGACGGTGATGTCGACACTCGGCTTCGGCGACATCACTTTCCACGGCGACCTCGGACGCATCTTTTCAATCATCGTGTTGCTGACAGGCATGCTGTTTATGCTGACGCTGTTGCCCTTCACGTTTATCCAGTTTTTCTATGCCCCGTGGATGGCCGCCCAGTCGAGCCTGCGTATTCCACGTTTACTACCGCAGGCGACACAGGGCCATGTCATTCTGATTCATGATGACGAAGTCACGCGATCACTGATACGCAGACTTCAGCAGTATCACTACCAATACGTCATGTTGACGCCCAGCATGCAGGTTGCCGAATCGCTGAAAGACGAGGGCATCCATACCATGGTTGGTGAGCTCGACGACCCGCTCACCTATCAAAACTGCCGTATCGAACAGGCTGGCCTGATTGCGGTGACAGCCTCGGATGTGGTCAACACGAGCGTCGCGTCTACCGTGCGCGGCTTGTCCGAAGACATCCCGATTCTCGCGACGGTGCAGCATACGGATTCGGTGGACATCCTCGAATTGTCGGGCTGCAACCGGGTACTGCATCTGGGCAACATGATGGGCTCCGCCCTGGCGCGCCGCTGCGTGGCTGGCGATGCCATGACGCATGTTGTCGCCACCTTTGACGAGCTGCATGTGGCCGAGGCGGTCACGGCCAACACGCCGTTGGTGGGCAAGACCCTGCGTGAAAGCCGCCTGCGTGAACTCCTGAGTATCAATGTCGTAGGACTCTGGGAGCGCGGCGTCTTTCTGGATGCCCGGCCGGACGCGGTGATTCACGAGAGCACCGTGCTGGTCCTTGCGGGTTCGAGGCAGCAGCTGAAAGAATACGATGAGCTCTTCTGCATCTATGCGCACAGCTCAGCGCCGGTATTGATTATCGGCGGGGGACGTGTTGGCCGTGCCACCGGTAGATCCTTGGCGGAACGCGGCATCGACTACCGTATTGTCGAGAAACTTCCCGAACGCATTCTCGACGACGGTCACTATGTCGAGGGCAGCGCCGCTGATTTTGAAACCTTAAAGCGTGCCGGCATCATGGACAGCCCGACCGTGATTATCACGACGCACGAGGACGACCTCAACGTGTACCTGACCATCTACTGCCGCAAACTACGCCCCGATATACAGATTATTGCGCGCGCGACGGCAGAACGCATTGTCGGTGCGCTGCACCGCTCCGGCGCCGACCTGGTAATGTCGTATGCCTCGATGGGTGCCAATGCGATCTTCAACCTGCTGAAACGCAGCGACGTGCAAATGATCGCGGAAGGCCTCGATATCTTTAAATTCAAGATTCCCCGCACGCTGATCGGGAAAACCATGGCCGAACTGAATATGCGCGAAGCCACGGGCTGCACGGTGCTGGCGATTTCATCCGTGGACGGTATGCAGATCAACCCGAACCCGACCGAGCCGTTCCCCGCCGAAGGCGAGATTGTGGTGATCGGCAGTGCCGAAGCGGAAAAAGTGTTCCTGGCCAAATACAGCACGTGATCCAGCATGCCCTTCGGGTTTCAGGTTTACAGACCAAATGCAAACCATTCACTGCGAAGACTTTTTCGCCAGGATTAACCCGACTTCGCACCCGCTCCGCGGGATTGTCACGCCGGGCAGGCGGGAATGACATGATGGCCGGCGTACAGCGGAGAGCGTGATTGGCTGCCTATTCCGAAAGCGGGATGATGTTTGCGTTTATTTCCGCCAGACGTTTTTCCGCCAAGTCCTGAAGTTCTTTAACCTTCTGTGGAAACGCAGCACTGAGATCGGTGAGCTCATCGTGTTCATCAGCGAGGTTGAAAAGTACAGGGCCATTATTGTCGTGTTTCAATTCAGCGTTCTTCCCATCGAGGAAAAGTTTCCAATCGCCTTCGCGAATGGCGTGGAAGCCATCTTTGCCATGCCAGTAAAGTAAATCCTTGCGCGCATGGGTGGCGTCTTTTTTTGAGGCCAACGTGTCCCAGACATTAACGCCGTCAATCACAGGACTGCCCGTGCTGATCGTCTTCAGATCAAACCCGCACGCATGGCTGAGGCTGGGCAGCAAGTCGATCGCCGCAATCAGTTTATTGCTCTCCTGGCCGGGGGGCACCACGCCCGGCCAGCGCACGATACACGGCACACGTGTGCCGCCTTCCAGTGCCTGCCATTTATAACCGCGAAAGGGAATCGCTTGGGCTTTTTGGTTTTGTTGCGGACCGTTGTCCGAAAGAAAAACAACAATCGTATTTTGGTCAAGCTTCTCACGTTTCAAGGTCTCGAGGACATCACCGATGCGATGGTCGAGTTCTTCAACCACGTCGCCGTAGTCATGTTTCTTGTTCCCATCTGCATCACCGCGGCCGAAAGCGGACTTGCCTTTCCAGTCGGGATGGGCCTGCACGGGAAAGTGCGGTGCGGTAAAAGGCAGATACAAAAAGAACGGCTTATCCTTGTTCATTTTAATAAAGCGAATGGCCTCGGTGGCAAACTTTTCCGTGAGAAGGCGATTCTCAAAAGGTTTTTCGAGAAGCGTATCGCCGCGCCAAAGCGACTTGGTCTGATTGTTGCTCTTGTTGATATAGTACGTGTGATCAAAGCCCTGTTGATGTGGCAGAAATTTAGGCATGTCGCCCAGGTGCCATTTGCCAACCAGTCCCGTCGTGTAACCCTGACTTTTATAAATCTCCGCGATCGTCAGGGCCTCGGGACTCATACCCTGTTTGGTACTGATCAAATATCCCAGCACGCCTTGGGTCCAACCGATTCGACTTGGGTAGGCACCCGTCAGAAGCGCCATCCGCGACGGCGTGCAAATGGTGGCCCCTGAATAGAAACTTGTCAGCCGAATACCGTCTTTTGCGAGTTGATCGAGAACGGGCGTCTTGATCTGTGGGTGGCCATAGCAACCGAGGTCGTAGTAGCCAAGATCATCCACCATGATCAGGATGACATTGGGCGGCACGGTCTTGGCAAACCCAGGAGCGGCGTAAACAGATAATGCAAGGATACAGGTGACAAGTGTTTTGTTAATCATGAAAAATGGTAATCGTAGTGACATGTTTATGTCAAAAGAACTTCATCAACTGCATGTAGCGTTTTGCATATTTTCCCGCACCGTGAAAACGACATCGGGCTTAAGTGACTGTTGAAAAACCTGTCGTTTCATAAGTCCTGGCTCCGCGGAGCGTCGCCCTCCAGTAGAAGACCTAAGGTTTGTTCGAATCACTGGAGCGCGAGACTCCGTCGAGCTTGTTTTTCAACAGTCACTTAACATTCAACATTGTTCGCCGCTCGCGAATAAACTTGAGCAGAAACTCATTTTTGTGACAACGGTGCGCGATGTGCCAGATGCGCCCTAGCCCATGGTCTCGATTTGCTCTTGGCATTGTCCGAATACCCCCCAAAGCTTCGATTTATCCACCAAAACGGGTAAGCGTTTAGCTTGGCTTTACGGGAACCCAGAGCGCGCTCCGCGCTGCAGAAAAGCGGTGACTCCCTCCGCACTCCAAATCTTTCCGCTCCCATATGGAGTGCTCAGACGAAGTCGGAGCTTTGAATTCGCGCGGAGCGCGCAGCAGACTTGAGGGTCCCCTAAGCTTAACCCTTACCACAACGGGCGTTCTAACCTTCAAAAACAACACTTTTCAAGCAAGACATTGTTGACGCGCAAGGACTTTGTGCTGGTCCGACCCCAATGGACTTTTCGCTTTTGGGGATGGCGCCCGTCAGTCTGCTAGCGGCCTGATCCAGATATTTCGGAATCTTACTGGGCTACCATGGCTCTGAAGCTGAATCGGCAGTTCGTCGCCGTGTGCTTTGTAGTCGGTAGCGGCATGCGGCCCCATCCAGCCTGTGCCGCCGTACAGTTTGCCATCCTGTATCAACACGCCGTTATGCAGGACAACAAAGCTGGCGTATCTTTTTACGGTGCCATCTGCATCAAAGATTGGGCGATGAAAGATGATGTCGTAGGTTTGCCACTCCCCGGGCTTGCGGCAGCAGTTCACCTTTGGTTTTTTCCGACCGTAAAGCGCCCCCGCCTGACCGTCCGCGTAGGTTGGGCTAACATCGTTGTACGAATCCAGAATCTGCACTTCGTATCGATCCATAAGGAAGACACCGCTATTCCCTCTGGACTGCCCTTCCCCCTTTGCGTCGGCCGGCGCCGCCCACTCTAGGTGCAGCTGGCAGGATCCAAACTTCTGCTTGGATTTGATTGAGCCTGCCTGCCTGACCGCTTCCATGGAACCATCATCAAGCAATTTCCAATCGTTGTTCGGGTGTTTGGCCCTCGTGCCAACCCAACGTTCCATTGATTCCTTCGTGCCGTCAAAGAGGACAATCGCATCAGAAGGCGCCGTGCCCACCTTTTCCGGAGTACTGACGGTGCCTGGCGTGATGATCGTTGGCAGCGGCTGTTTCTTCGGATCTTTTTCGTGGACCATGATGCCATCGATCGTCATGAAGTTCACGACCTTGCCGCCAATGGTCTCCGTCCATCTCTTTTCTACCGGCACTTTTTCTTTCCAGTCATTCTCTGCAGCATGGCCGATAGAAATCGCGAAGGCGGTCGAGAGCAAAATATAGGTCATAGTTATTCTAGAATTCATATTGCTTCCTGTTTTCATCTGATAAACTTCTTTCTCTACGGCAGCGGGCTCGCGCCACCATGTTCTCCATCTGTCATTCTCAAATGTAGGTCTCATCATTCAGCCCCTTTCCCCAGCGGGTGACACTAAGATAACGGAGAAGAATTTGCTTTCCCGCTTATCACTCACATTGCCCTCGAATAGCCGTTCAAGACGTTCGATGTTTAAATACGAAGCTCGCAGAGGAAGTCTTCCAAGGCTGAAACGGCCGGTTCGGAGCCGACATGGTCGTCACGATGCAGATTCGCGCAACACCTTCACAGCATAGCGATCCAACAGCACACGGCTTCCACACGCCTTCCCGCTCAACATCTCGGTATAGTTGCCATCCAATGCCACGTCTAGCGAGGTTCGGTTGAAGTTCGACAGGAACACATAGCGCGTGTCGCCATCGGTGCGCAACTGGGCAGTGACACCCGGCGGCAGGTCGGTGTCGATGGCGCGCTCGATGGCGAGCTCACTGATCAGCGCCCCGTAGAGATCTACCAGGAATTTTCCTTCGGTGCGTGCGGCGACATAGTAAGCTTTGCCCTTACCGAAACGATTGAGTGTCAGTGCGGGTGAGCCAGCAAAGTACTGATCGCTATAGGTGGCCAGAACCTCGGAACCTTCCGCATGGATCACCGAACACGTGTCCACGCCTTTGTAGCTTCCGTCTAGTCCCAAGACATTGCCCTCGACCGCTTCGATTCCGACAGACTCGTTGGGGTAATAGCTCTGGCTCTCCTCTTCCCAGACACCGAACACCTCGCGCAATCCCTCGCCGGGAACGCCACCCAGATGACAAAGATCAGATTCGTCGACCACCCCGCTCCAGTAGGTCATGACCGCCGTTCCGCCATTCTCAACATAGGCTTTGAGGCGTACCGCAAAGCCGGGGCGCAACATGTAGGCCATGGGGACGATCACCAATTTGTAGGCGTCGAGATCGCCATTCTGATCGATCACGTCCATCGGAACGCCCGCTTCCCAGAAGGCGCGGTAGTGGGCCGTGCAGGTTTCCCGGTATTTGGTATTCTCGCCGAGATAAATCTTGGCCCCCTCACGAAGGGCCCATTCGTTCTCCCAGTCCAGGAGGATGGCGACATCCGGTTGCACACTGGTCCCGACCACATCGTCGAGCGTCGCAAGCGCACGACCGACATCGGCCACCTCTTTGAATTCACGCGTGTTCTCGGACCCCTCGTGATCCACCACCGCGCCATGTAACTTTTCCATGCAACCGCGACTCTTGCGCCATTGAAAATACTGCACCGTGTCGGAGCCATGCGCGACCGCCTGCAAACTTGAGAGCAAATGCATGCCCGGCTCCTTGCGCTTCTTGACCCGACCGCGCGTTGGAATGCTGGGCACACTTTCCATCAACATCCAGGGCTTGCCGTCTTTCATCGTGCGGCATTGATCATGCAGAATGGCGGTCCGTACCGCCTCGCCAATCTCATCCTCATGCTCGTGCCAGTTGGGATAGGAATCCCAAGAAATGACGTCCACCTCCTTGGCGAAGGCCCAGTAGTCGAGGGTGTCGGACTGGTTCATGAAGTTGGTGGTGACGGGAATGCCCGGCGCAATCTCACGTAGCGGCGCAGTTTCGGCCTTGAAGAAATCGATCGTCTGATGCGTCTTGAAGCGCTCCCAGTCGATCATCAAGGCGTGAATCCCCTTGTCTGTTGGAATGACGTCGTCCCAGCCCGAAAAAGTGTGCGACCAGAAGGAGGACCAATAGGCCTGATTGAGGGCGTCGATGTTGTTATCGTACCTGACTCTGAGCCAATCGTGAAACGCCGAGAGACAGAGCGCGCACTGGCACTCGCCACCGTTGTACTCGTTCGAGGCATGCCAGACCAGCAAGGCAGGATGGTCTTTATAGCGCTCTGCGAGTTTGGTGTTCATAATGACGCATTTCTCACGATAGGCTGGCGAGGTGCGACAATGGTTGTGGCGGCCGCCGTGTGGTTGCCGCACGCCATCCCTGTTGACGCGACGAATCTCCGGATAGGCCTTGCTCATCCAAGCGGGCTTCGAGCCACTCGGGGTAGCCATCACGGCATAAGCGTTGTTGGCCGCCAGCTTGTCCATAATGGTATCGAGCCAGCCAAATTCAAAACGCCCCTCTTCAGGTTCAAGCGCCGACCATGCAAAGATGCAGACGGACATCGCATTGCAGCCCGAGAGCTTCATCAGGCGCATATCCTCATCCCAGATCTCGGGCGTCTTAATCCATTGATCGGGGTTGTAGTCGCCCCCATGCAGCATGTGTGCGCACTTCGGGTGAATAGGGTCAAATCGTTTCACAGGCATCATCGTCCTCTCGTCATTTCAAATCTTGTCGTTGAAGATTGCGATCTTCGTTGTTCACGTTCCCGACGTGGCCTTTGGGTACAGCGCAGAATTTCACTAGTATAAAGAGTACCAGCATCGACGTCTAAAAGCATTTACAGAAGGTCGCGAAGGACGGAAACGCTCAACCACTGCTGCCGTTGGAGCCCACCGGGCCCCAACGGTTCTTTCCTTCGTGCCCTTCGCGACCTTCTGTGAATTTCTTACGAGCAGGAGGAACCATGCTGGCCCCCTTAAACTACTGCCATTTGGGACAGCCCTGAATACTGGGACCTTAAGCTCACCCAGCGTCAAAATCTAAAACCATTTACAGAAGGTCGCGAAGAACGCAGAGGGCGGCCTTTGGCCGTAACTTTGCGTCCTTTGCGACCTT
>JBLHHU010000100.1:0-10856 GCA_047615735.1 Kiritimatiellia bacterium
ATTCAGACAGAATCTCACAGTAACTGTGGTGGGAATTGTCTCGATCTCAGTGCCCTTGTGGCCGCCGATAAGAGGCCATTACGCTGTTCATTGGCTCAAGCATAGCGCGCGCGGATGGTGGTGGTGGGGGGGCGGATTGTGTTTGCCCGCGCACCCACACACCGCTTGCGGGGTCTGTGGGCCGTCCCAATGCAAGCCAGACCGGCAGATTACGACTTCGTAAACGCCTCCGCAATCCGAAGTCTTGACCTCGGGGCGAAACAACACCAACATGCGCCCCTATGAATTTCAGCTTATTAGATGCACTTATCAACCTTGTTATGGTCGCCTTCTGGTATCAGATCTGGCGCAAGAATGACTCGAGCGATAGTTATAATCCTTACATTTATGGTATTAGTCGGCCCGCGCAGCAAGGAATACAGTTTTTGCGGCACGCCCTCCCCTTTCTGTCTCCGCGCCTAATCTCCCTTCTGCTTCTTGCGTTCTGCATCGGCTTCCGAGCCTTGGCATCGCAGCGCAGTGAGTGGGAGCTTGTGTTTGGTTTCGAAAAAGTTGAACCCAATGCGAGTCTGATGTCAAACTTGCGCATGAGCATCGTGTCGTTCGCGATGTTCTTGTTCAACATTTGGGGGCTTTCCCTAATGTATGTCCGTGCAGATCGTGACGTGTATTCCGATCACACCAAATCAGCGTTGTTCCTACTTTCGACACCGTTTGTTCGGCTACCTGCAAAGTGGCGCCCCCCTGCCCTGCTTCTCTACGGTATTCTCATTGCTTGCCTGTTGATCAATTGGAGCACACATTCAGGGCCGCCGTTGGCCGGTCGCGTCGTGATCGCGCATGCCATCATTTCGTCATTGATGGCCTGGTTTGATCTGTTGCTGGTGCTCGTCAATTTGATGGTGATTTTGATCATTGGTTCATGGATCACCATGATCGCTGGTACAAACGAAATGGGCTATTTTTGCAAATCCTGGATCGACCTTATTGTTGGACCGCTACGTCGTTTTCCATTGATTGTTGGGCCGCTTGACCTGACGCCAATCGTGTTCATGTTTGGCGTGTCGTTCCTCTACAACTTCCTACGCATGCTTCTGCATGATCAATATCGGGCCCTTTCGATTTTTTAAAACAAGATGTCTACCGTTTCGCTGAAAGTTCGGGTCGTCCCAAATGCATCGCGGTCTGAATTAGCGGAATGGCAAGACGATGTTGTGCGCATTCGCCTGAATGCTGCGCCTGTTGACGGTAAGGCAAACAAGGCCCTGCAGAAATTTCTAGCCACCAAACTCGGCATTCGAGCACGTGATGTCACCATTGTTCACGGAGAAAGCAGCCGTTTGAAGTGCGTCGATATTCAGGACGCCCCGCCCGATTGGCGCTCCCGCCTTTCGTAACCCGCGTTGTGCGAAAGAGACCTAGGCGAAAAGGCGTTCGCCGTTTTCGAGCGTAAGGTTGGCCATATAGTCAGTGCTCTTGCCGCGAATCTCAGCCAGCAGTGCGCATACATGGCGGACATAGTGCGGCTCATTGGGCTTGCCCCGCATCGGGACCGGAGCCAGATAGGGCGAGTCGGTTTCAATAACCAGGCAATGCTCCGGTAAATACCGCGCTACGGTACGTAGCGCCTCTGCATTGCGAAAAGTCAGGATACCGCTGAAACTGATGAACATGCCCAGTTTGACCAGATCTTCGGCGAATGTCTGGATCCCAGTAAAGCAATGCAGGACACCGGGGGCTTGATCGGCCTCCGGATCGGCTTGAATCGCCGCGACATGCTCAGAAAGTAGCGTCATTGTATCTTCATCCGCCTCACGACTGTGCACGACAACCGGTCGTCGGTAGCGCCGCGCAAGCGATAGTTGTTGTCGAAACAGCTCTATTTGGGCCGGCGCGGTTTTGGCATCATAGTGATAGTCGAGCCCCATTTCGCCTAAGGCCGCGAGCTTGCATTCGTCGGGCACGCTAGCAAGCAAGCGTTCCAATGTTGCCATGCCTTGTTCCAATTGGTCGGCATCCGCGAAAGTATCGGCCTGGTCTCGATCGTACCCCAGCGCAATCCATACCCAGTCTGGCGCGCACGCCGCCGCCGCTAGCGCGCTTTCATTGAGTTTGGCGTTGCCGCCAATGGCGACCATGCGGCTAACGTCGTTTTGGTGACAACGTTCGACAAGGTCGGCGACAGGGCCAAGACCCTGCGAGACGTCAAAATGTGCATGTGTATCAAAAAACATTTAGATTCCCTCTTGGTTGAGACGCGAACCCTACACTATATACAATAAGGATTCAAACGCCCGCGTGCAGATCGCCGCACCGCGCAGCCCGGGGGGATAACTCGGGGACGTCTCGACCGGAAGGAATCGTTCTCATTCTGCCCGCGCAAAGGCGTGCTGTGGGACGGCTTTGATTCAAAAATGACTTTATGCTTTTCATTTAACGGCATGCATCATTAAAATCCGCACCCATGCATTACATTCACGATCTTATCACGTCCAGTTCCTGGGTCGCTGTTGTCGCCCTCATCGCTGCGTTTGCCGTGTTGGCAAAATCGGCTGAGCTTTTTGTCGACAGCTCCATTAGCATCGCAACACGTTTCAATGTTCCCAAAATGATCATTGGCATCGTTTTGGTGTCCATGGGAACAACCGCACCCGAATTGACGGTGTCTTTAGTGTCCTCCCTAAAAGGACAACCCGAAATGGCATTGGGCAACGCCATTGGCTCGGTCATCTGTGACGATGGACTCGCACTTCCGCTATGTGCGCTGACCGCCGGGGGTGTCATCGCCATCGCACCGCACGTCCTGAAGGTGTCCTGCATTTACCTGGTCATCATACAAATTGTTTTTTGTACTTTCGTTCTCCGTGACGCAACGCTAGACCGTGTCGAAGGCATTATTCTCGTAACAATTTTCGTTGTCTATATTTCGCAACTGCTCTATTCGAGCCGCAAAAAGAATGATGACACCGAGACACTCGACCCGCAGCATCATGATCACTCGAAAGACAGCATGATAAAACTGTCTATTCTATTCATGATTTCCTTGGCTGCCTTGATTTTTGCCAGTGATATAATCGTCAGCTCTGCGACGACAATCGCGCGCGGGCTTAACATTCCGGAATTCATTATCGCGGTGACAATGGTTGCCCTTGGCACATCAGTTCCTGAGATCGCCACCTGCATTACCGCAGCCCGTCGAGGCGAAGGTGACCTTGCGGTGGGCAACATTCTTGGTGCGGATGTGCTCAACATCTGCTGGGTGGCCGGTGCGTCGGCTATTGCAAACGATCTAACGGTCCATCCGCCACGCCAGGCACATTTAATGATTCTTAGTATGGTGATTATTGTATCCACCATGTTGATCATGCTCCGATGGGGACACAGCCTGACACGCCGCAAAGGTCTCGTCCTACTGGCCATGTATGTGGTCTACCTCGTGGCCTCATTCCTTTTCTTTCCACCGCCTGTCGTAGCGCTATAGCCTACCGGGCTACGCGTACTTCGCTGCGTCACCGTGGCTCTGCGCACATGGTCATGCGTTATGCATGTACTGCGCGGCATTTTAGGGATGATCGTTCAGGGCTTTATTGAAGCGCACTAAGCTTGTCCTGCCGCAGGCAAAGGGCCGACCTCGTCCTCTGTCGTAACGGCGCCTTAGGAACGAATGCGGACTAGCTCTTCAGCCGGCGGAGCCCGCCGGGCTCCAGGGTAATAATTTCACAGGAGACGGATCAGAGCTTCGCAAGGTTGGAGTCCGGCGGGCTCCGCCGGTTTTTACGAAGCATCGCACTCCGGCGAGAAATGTAGCGTTCCTAGAGTACGAGGCTCCGTCGAGCCGATTTTTGAACGGCGGCTTAAACGTAGGCGAATGGAACTCAGTCGACGGAGAGCAGGAAAAAGCAGAGACTCAGCACGTAGCCGGTCAAACCCAGCACGAGAAAGACGTCAGCGGCGTGATAAATGCGTGTCCGCTCATTGCGACGCTTAATCAGTGTAACGACGGTCTGCTTTATGTCGCTTTCGCGTGAGCCGGTAATCCAATTGACGCGCAGGGGCCCGTACATGAGAACCATAGCCGATACCAGTACGCTCAACACGCCCCCAAAAACACATAAGCGAGCGGCCTGGCCGGATCAGGCAATCCTGTGTCCCGAAAAACCCGTGACCGTCAGGCAGATCGTGATTAGCCCGAGTAGCATCTGTGATCGAACTTGGAGCACCTCGAGTCCATGGCGAATCTGTTCAAAAACTTTTACGTACTATGGTTGTGCATGCAGCTCTAGCAGGAATTCGAGTTCGTCCTCTTCGTTAAGCTTATTCTTGTTGGATCCGAGTACCCTATCTGAGTTGGCCAATGAATTGAAAACTAGAGCGTGTCGCCCTCCTGTGCGACGCGTGGCTGACCGGCGCGGTGCCCCATGTGGTAGACCTGACGTTCGCGGGCAAGTTGCATCTGATGCTCCCGTTCGCGGGCTCGTTGTCGACGCTCGTCATCAATCGAGTCCGCACAATAGGGACAACGTACGCCTTGCTCGTACACAGGAGAATCGCATTCGTCCTGACGCAACGGGTGACGGCAGGCATGGCAGATCGTGTAATTTCCGTGATCGAGCTTATGGTCAACCGTCACGCGCTGATCAAAAACAAAGCATTCGCCCTCCCACTGGCTATCGTCGGGCGAAACGGTTTCAAGGTATTTGAGAATGCCACCTTCCAAGTGGTAGACTTCTTTGAACCCTTTCTGGAGCATGTAGGACGTCGCCTTTTCACAGCGAATGCCACCTGTGCAAAACATGGCGACCTTGGGGTGGGCTTCAGGATCCAACTGCTCAGCGACGAATTTGGGGAAATCCCGAAAGGAGTCCGTCAGTGGGTTCATTGCGTCCTTGAATGTTCCTACATCAATTTCGTATTGGTTGCGTGTGTCAATGAGTAGCACGTCGGGTTCATTGATTAAAGCGTTCCAGTCGTCGGGCTTCACGTAGGTGCCGACCTCATGCGTTGGGTCCACGCTCTCAACGCCCAAGGAGACTATTTCACGCTTAAGCCGAACTTTCATGCGATTGAATGTTTCGCACGTTGCAACAGCCGATTTGGGTTCAATGTCGGCAAAGCGTGGGTCGGTTTTTAGAAATTGCCACATGACGTCCAGGCCATCTTGAGGACCACCGACGGTTCCATTGATGCCCTCTTCGGCCAAAAGGATCGAGCCGACCAAGGAGGCTTGCTCACAACAGGCCTGTAGCGGATCTCGGAGCTCTTTGAAATCCGAAAGATGGACGAACTTATAGAAGGCATTGACAATATGTTGCATAATAGTGCGGAAGCTTAGCAGAATTTCGAAGAGACTTGCCAGCTTAGGATTTGTGTTTGTAAACTCCCCAGCTTCACGACTAGCAAAGGCCGGACCGAAAAACTGTTTGCAGCCTATTTATTGGATATCGACACGATGAACGAAGTAACAACATTCAGCCTTGAGCAGCCCATACCTGTTTTCCCCTTAAACGACAGCGTTTTACTACCTTACTCCACAATTCCTATTCATATTTTTGAACCGCGCTACCGAAGCATGGTCGAGGATGCTCTCGACGCCGTAGGTTTACTGGCGCTGGGCTCCTTTGTTGAGACGGATCTCACCGAAGATCAATATTTGTATGATGCACCCCCACTGAATGAGCGCGTTGGACTTGGTTATGTCGAACAATATAGGAAGTTGGATGATGGCCGTTTCGTCATTGTGCTACGCGGTCTCGTGCGCGCGATTATTCGCGAGGAAGTTGAGTCACCCCTCTATCGCAGCGCCTATCTAAAGCCGGTAACCAGTGTTCTGGGTGATGACGCGCGAATGGCGGCCTTGCGCGAACGTTTCAGTAGCCTGCTTGCGGACAGTAAATTGATCCAGGATGACGCGCGCGATGACGTTCTCGAAAAGGCAGAGAAGGACCCACTGGATCGTTTTGTGGATGAACTGGCTGGCTGGACAATAAGCGACACTGAAACGCTCGACATGCTTCTGGGCGAAGACCGCATCGCTGTTCGCGCCGAGCATATGATCGATCATCTTGAGACGGCCAAGTCCGTTGGATTGGGCTAGAGCGCGCCTCGCCAATGGAATAAGACCCCATTTACGCCAATACGCTTGATCATACTTCGGTACTAAGGCAAGTTGTAACATATGAAATTAGTGTTTCTAGGTCCCCCGGGTGCAGGTAAAGGCACCGTCGCACATGCCGTAGAGAAAGCCTTTGGGATTATGCAAATCTCAACGGGTGAACTTTTGCGGGCAGCAATTAAGTGCGAAACCGAGCTCGGCATTCACGCGAAATATTACATGGACGACGGCAATCTTGTGCCGGACGACCTTGTCATGGCGTTACTGAAGCAGCATATCGATGCCTCTGAATGCAAATCGGGCTATATTTTGGATGGTTTTCCGAGGACGATCCATCAGGCCGAAGCGTTGATTGAGGCAGAAATTCAAATCGATCGTGTTGTGGACTTTTCTATCAAGGACGCTCTAATTATTCATCGTTTATCCGGACGTCGTATTCATCGCGAAACGGGACGTGTTTACAATGTTAATCCAGATGGCCACCCGCAGCCACCCGCTGACCTTGAAGACGACATGTTGGTGTTGCGAAAAGACGACCGACCTGACGCTATTCAGACGCGCCTTAAAGTTTACCATGAACAGACCGAGCCGCTCGTTGCGTTTTACCAGAAACGCAACCTGTTATTGCAGCTCGATGGCGCTAAGCCTTCGGATGTGCTTTGCGAGGAAATTCGAGTAGCCCTTGGCCGCTAGGCGTCTTGCCGAACATGTACGCTTCTAGCGACGCGCGAACGACTGTTGTCATCGGCAAATCTGCTATCAGATCGATATCCACTCCCAAACGTTGCTCCAGCGGCGCAAGAATCTGCGTCAGAACAGGGCGCGAAACACGCATGGCGTAGGGGACCGCACCCGCTTCTTCAAAAACGTCCAGTGCTGCACCTGGAATCTGTCCAAGAACACCTTCCAACCCGTTGCTGCTATCGAGCACGGTCGACCCCATGACATGGCCGGTGTTGGCATCGGTTATCAGGAGAACATACGCGCATTTCGGTCGCTCCGTCCGCCCTCCGATCGGTGATTGCGATACAAAGTAATCAATTTCAACACAGCGATCACTCAGTGGCATCTCTAACGTGGCTTCAATACGCCCCAATTCAACTTCATAGTAAGTGAGCATGCGTTCGGGTGCGGGCGTGTCGAGATACGCGTCCTGCCACTCGCCTGTCGACGCATCACCTTGGTGAACACGAACAAACATGGCGTCATCCGAACGCGGGCGCACAAGCTCAGGCGTGTCTTCGGCACGCATAAAAACCCCAATACTCTGTTCCAGACAGGTGATCATATGATCGGCCTCCCATGAGTTGACGAGTTTCCATGGAAAGAATCCCGGTCGGAAAGCTTGAAACCGCGGCCATGCACAGCGCCCACGATAGGACAGGCCGAGGTTCTTGATACAGGCATAGTCTGAAGCGGAGAGTTGATCGCGGTCTTCGAAGGACAACATCAATTGCGATGTTTCAAGGATGAACTCCGGGACGACCGAATCCTCCACTTCCTGCACGAGTCGGAAACGTTCGAGATCCCCCCACCCCTTGTAAATTGTCACAGCGTGATGCAAGCCCTGGCTGCCCATGACGCTGACAAATCCGAGCTCCTCGGCGAGGTCGTCTTTCACACCAAAAATTTGATTTTCTTCCATCCACTCCCATGGGGATAGACGCTTTATCTGATCACTCAGAGCAAACAGTCGCCGCCACTGCTTCTTGGATATAGGCTTATCAAATTTCATGACTGCATTTTACCGTTCTTTCGCCTCATTGGCAACGACAAGCATTGAAGACAAAATGACGTCTCTTTGAAGGCTCTTGTTGACCAACTATACTGGAAACGTCATGCTGAAATTTCTTTGAAATTTCGAAATAGGGCGCAGACCTTCTATGCAATATCGGCGATTTGGACAAACAGAACTACAGATGCCCGTGCTCAGCTGCGGCGGAATGCGCTATCAGCAATCGTGGCAGGATCTCGAGCCCTCGGAGATTGATCCCAAGGGACAGGCCAATTTGGAGGAAACGATTCACACGGCGATCGCACACGGAATCAATCACATTGAAACGGCCCGGGGTTACGGAACCAGTGAGTACCAACTGGGTCACGTGCTGCCCTCGTTACCGCGCGATAAAATTATTGTCCAAACCAAGATCGGACCGCATGACTCCGAAAACGAATTTTTGGAGGTCTTCGAGAAATCACTTTCGTTCCTTAAACTCGATTATGTCGATCTGCTTTCTGTGCACGGGATCAACAATGATGAACTTTTAACGCAGACCCTAACCAAGGGAACACTGGACGCTTGCCGAACGTTGCAAAAACAAGGTCGGGCGCGTCACATTGGATTTTCCACACATGCCCCGACGCCAGACCTGCTGATCGATGCCATTGCGACGGGTGAATTTGCCTACATCAATTTGCATTGGTATTATTTTGATCAGCGTAACTGGCCCGCGATCGAAGCCGCGACAGAGCGGGACATGGGCGTTTTTATTATCAGTCCGTCCGACAAAGGCGGCAAACTTTTCGACCCGCCGGATAAGCTCACCGAACTGTGCCGCCCGCTCACGCCTATGGGATTCAATGACCTGTTCTGTCTGTCGCACCCGCAGGTTCACACCTTAAGCCTTGGCGCATCACGTCCCAGTGATTTTGATGCGCATATGGCCATTATCAAGGATCTTGATAATCCTTGCGCCCACCTTGCGCTGATTCAGGAGCGCTTGGCGTTTGCGCTGCGAGAGGCGCTTGGCGCGGATTGGGCTGACAATTGGTATCGCCAGCTGCCGAGTATGGTCAATGCCCCGGAGCAGCTGCCTGTCTATCACATTCTGCGGATGTACACCTTGGTCAAGGCCTACGACATGCTGGACTTCGGTAAAATGCGCTACAACCTGCTGGGCAACGCAGATCACTGGTTCCCAGGCGTGAAAGCCAGCACCTTCGATGAGCAACAGCTGCTCGATGGTTTAGGCGACTATCCCTTCGCAGACCGCGTGCCGGAAATTCTGCGCGAGACGCATGCCTTGCTAAACGAAGCCGATCTGAAGCGCGCCAGCGAATCCTGACGCACCTCAGTGCGTGAGCGACTGAGGTGGCCTCGCCAATTAAGGGCGCGGCGTACCCTTTAAGTACGAAAAACGCTTCGCGAAATCCTCGACGGACAAGTTTGCCGCTTCGGCTAGAGGCCCGTACGTCGCTTCGTTTTCGAAGTCTTCGGGCTCAAGGCGTATCATGTACTTGCGTGCAACCTCATAGGATTCACCGTGCACATCGACAAGGCGGACACGCGTACGATGCGTTTCAGGATCCTGGATCTCGTGGAAACGAATTGGCTTCAAAACGCCACCTTGAATCGTGATCATTGCCGCCGTACCGCCTTGCAGAAGGAATTTCACTGCGCCATAACCGAGGTCGCGCGTGTATTCCGCATCAAAAGGATTAGGGTCGGCACAACGTAGTTCGTAACCGAGGTCTTTGCTGACGATGGTCATATCAATGCCACGTTCGGCGAGCGACTTGCGAACAACGCTCTTGCACACTTCGCCGAGGTCGACTTCAGAGAGCCGTACGTGGCCGTGCTCATCCAGTTCGACTTCGCCAATTTCTTTGAGCGCGTCTTCTGTCAAGCGTGATGCCACGCCCTCAGCAATAATTGCCACGCCGAAATCGTTTCCGTTGGCGATACGTTTGATGATGGATCCTTCAAGGATGTCACAAACTTCGCGGATAGAAACGTCACGTGAACCGAACTCTTCAGGGATAATCGTGACCGTCGCACCAGCCGACTTACCAATACCCAGAGCCAAGTGACCCGCGGTGCGACCCATGGCGACTATGAAATACCAGCGCCCTGTTGTGCGTGCATCTTCACTCATGTTCTTGATGATGTGATGACCTTCTTGACGCGCTGTTTCGTATCCAAACGTCGGAATGCTGGCCGGCAGTGGAAGGTCGTTGTCGATCGTCTTGGGCACATGTGCCGTGGCAATGCGACCCGCGGCCTTGTCGTTAACCTGTGATGACGTGTAGGCAGTGTCATCGCCGCCAATCGTTATCAGGTGCCCAATGTTCAACGCTAGAAGACTATCGATGACATTGGTCATCATCTCTTCGGATTTGGTTGGATTGGTGCGTGCTGTGCGCAAAATGGACCCGCCACGAATGTGGACGCGCGAGACGTCTTCGATGGTCAAGTTGATAACGTGACTGGTGTCACCTTGCGCCAACCACTTGAACCCGTCCATGATACCAACGACTTCGTAGCCGTTGTTGATGGCTTCAATCGTTGCCGCGCTGATCACGCCGTTTAGTCCTGGAGCTGGGCCGCCGCCGACGACGATACCGAATTTGGGTTTGTCTGAATGAGCCATCTGTCGTACCTACCGTATCTGTAAAGGTGTTTACCTGTGTAGAGGCGTTTCCCCTCGCACGTGAGCCGCAGAGAATAGGGTCTGGCGCTCCCAAAAGTCAAGCAGGCGCACGAATAGATGTCCTTGCCGACCGCATCCGCGTTTCAGTGCACCTGTTCCAATCTTAATCCTAATCCTGCTCGTAATCGCAATCGATTAAGACTGTGGCTGCCCTGTTGCGATGTGGAGTTCATAAGAGCCTAAGAAACGTAGCCGCGGACGCCAGTCCGTGGATCTCTGTGCTGCGCGCACACATGGAGCAAGGAATCCACCTGCTGGCGCAGGCGGCTACGGGGAGGAATTGCACAGAGCCCGAGAAACGTAGCCGCGGACGC
>JBLHHU010000101.1:0-10847 GCA_047615735.1 Kiritimatiellia bacterium
TTTCAGCCTCCATAATCAACCCGCTTGCTGTAGCGCCCATCCCGTAGCCGGTGACAATTTAACTCAGCAGGCCTAAAAAGCCAATACCCCCGCTCGCCCAAAAATCAACGCTCCCCCTGACTCCTGACTCCTGACTCCTGACTCCTGACCCCTGACTCCTGACCCCTGACCCCTGACCCCTGACTCCTGACTCCTGACCCCTGACTCCTGACTCCTGACTCCTGACCCCTGACTCCTCGGGCCATTCTTCGCCGCTGGACGGTTGCGCACAGACTTGTCTTATGTTCCATTTTGCCGTAGGTTTTGCCTTCAGCTTTCGAATACTATAAGGAGAGACCTTGCTAAACGATCCACAATCCAACCTAGAGGCACTTCAATCCAATGCGTACCCGGGACGCGGTATCATCATGGGTCTGTCTCCCAATGGATCGAATTTTGTCCAAGTTTACTGGATCATGGGTCGCAGCAACAACAGCCGCAACCGCATTTTTGTGCATGACGGAAACACGGTGCGCACGGCCCCCTTTGACGAATCCCGCGTAGAAGATCCCTCCCTTATCATTTACAACTGCATCCGCGTACAAGGCGATGCGCACATCGTCAGTAATGGCGACCAGACAGATACCATTTTTGATGCACTCAAACACGGAGGCAGCTTTGAATCCGCTCTCAAAACACGCACCTTTGAGCCGGACGCACCCAATTTCACGCCGCGCATTTCAGGCATTCTGACGCCGGGCCAGGAGCATGCCTACTCGTTGAGCGTCTTGAAGTCGATCGACAACAACCCGCACCAGGCCACACGCCAATTCTACCACTATGCGGCCCCGATCGCCGGAATCGGCCACTATGTGTCGACCTACATCGGCGACGGCAGCCCGCTGCCATCCTTTGCTGGCGAACCACAACCGATGCCCTTGCACGACGATCCCGACGAGGCACTTGAACATTTCTGGGATGCCCTGAACGAGGACAACCGCGTCTCCCTGCTGGTCAAGTACCTGGATGCAGAATCCGGCGAATCACAGATTCGCATCATGAACGCCAACACGCTATAGGCGTCGCCCTAGCGCCAGCATCGGTCCCACATCGAAGCACGTTACAAATACGTGCGTTATGCTAGGATAACGGCATGTCAACGACTGGCCCCCACGCCGAATTACGTACCGTATCCGACCCGCCTGCAGAACCAACCCTGGTTTACGACGGCGATTGCGGATTCTGTCGCCGATCCGTCAACCGATTGCGCCGCCTCACAGCAAAACGAATCACCTACAGGGCCTCACAAGATCTGCGTGGTGATTTTTCGGCCATTTCTGAAGCGGATTTCGAAGCAGCCATCCAATTTATCGAAACCGATGGCCGCGTTCGCTCCGGCGCGCATGCCATCATGGACTGTTTACGCTATTCCTTCTTTCGAAAACTGCCCCTGTGCCTCTATGGCATTCGCCCACTGGGTGCACTCATGAACGCGATTTATGACGTCACCGCGCGACATCGTGCCCACGTCTCGCGAGCCTGCCTATTTCTGTTCGGAAAACATCACGGTCCGAGCCAATACACATTGTCGCGTTGGTTGTTTATTCGCGGCCTCGCATTGATCTTTTTTGTCGCCTTTGTTTCCTTCTGGGGCCAAGTCGAGGGCCTCATTGGCCGAGATGGCATCCTGCCCGCGGCCCGGGTCGTTGAACACTTGAGAAACGACGGCGCCATGCAGGGATTCTTGCGTTGGCCAACGCTTTTCTGGCTATCGCCGACAGACGGCATGCTTCACGCCCTGTGCGCCACGGGCACCGCATTGTCTCTCGTCTTGCTGACGACCGGCGCACTACCCGGGCTGCTCCTTCTGCTGCTCTGGGCTGCGTACCTTTCATTGGCGACAGCCGGTCAGGTCTTTATGGGGTACCAGTGGGACATTCTGCTGCTTGAAACCAGCTTTCTAGCCATTTTCCTGGCGCCTTTTCAGCGGCGCTTGAAACGGGCGGGCGGGCGACCGCCTTCACGCATTGCCATTTTCCTGATGCACTGGTTGGTTTTTCGACTCATGTTTCGCTCAGGCCTTGTCAAACTGGCCAGCGGCGACGACACATGGTGGAACCTGACCGCGCTGCAACACCACTACTGGACACAGCCGCTCCCCACGCGACTGGCTTGGCATATGCACCATCTGCCAGACTGGTTCCACACAGGCTCCACGGCCCTGATGTTTGCCATCGAACTGCTTGTCCCCTTTCTGTTCTTTGCGCCGCGCCGCCTGAGACGCTGCGGCGCGCTGGCGACAATTTTTCTGATGATCGCCATCGCAGCAACAGGCAACTACGGCTTCTTTAACGGGCTGACCGTCGTGCTCTGTATTCCTTTGCTCGACGACCACTTCTGGCCCGCGCAGTGGCGCAGCGCGGCGTCGACACACGTGTCTCCGACGCGTACGCACGCGGCACAACATCTATGGCACGGCCTGGGAAGGCTGACGCTGCTTGCGCTCACAGCCGCATGGCTTCTGTTGACCCTTCCGCATACGTGGCAGATTCTGCAAAAGACCGTTCTCGTCGGGAAAACGCGGAACATTCAGTCCCTTCCGCAGGACGAACGCCCTACCGCGCTGTCGACCCTGAAACCCGTCGCGGACATACCCGAAATCTCTAAAAAACTTGCGGCGGCCGTTTATCGCTTCCGTTCGGTTGGTCACTACGGACTCTTTGCCAACATGACCGAAAGGCGCCCCGAAATTATCGTACAGGGCAGCGCCGACGGACAGCGCTGGATCGACTACGAATTTCGCTGGAAACCGGGCCTAAGATCACAAGCGCCCACATTCGTAGCGCCGCACATGCCACGCCTCGACTGGCAAATGTGGTTTGCCGCATTGGGCGACGCAAGATATGCGCCTTGGTTTGGAACGTTTCTAAAAGGGCTACTCGAGAACAGTCCCGAGGTCACACACCTCCTAAAAACCAATCCCTTTCCGCAGACCCCGCCGCGATATGTTCGAGCTCGCCTTTTCGACGTCACCTTCAGCGACGTTGACATGCGCGCGAAAACGCGCCGTTGGTGGACGTGGGAGGATAAGGGATACTATATTCCCTTGGAGGCCATTGGGCTTGAACATATTGGGCCGACGAACTAGACCTCGGCGCCCCAACACAGGACCGACCGCATGGCTTAGGACGCTTCGAACGCGATGCTGTAGCCTTGGTGTTTACGAACATTCAAGACGCGCCCGCCATCCAGCATCAGGTACTGCCCCTTGATTCCCTGCAACGTGCCAGTAATCATCGGTTGCTTGTCGAAGGAAATTGATTTTACTTTTTCCGGAAACTCGAGCACAGGATACGTGATCTCGGTAACGAAGTCGTCATCACTCAAGTAGGTTTGCAGCTCTGCATCCAGACGCGTACCCAGTCCGTGCTTTGCACGTAACACATCCGCCGCCTCGATTTCGCCGTCACTCAACATGCGCCGCCAATTCGTTCTGTCAGAAATGTGTGCCTTGAGACTGCTTTCTACCAAACCGGAAATATGCCGATTGGGCGTCACCGCCAAAACGACCGCGCGCGTTGCCCCCTGATCAATCCAACGGGTATGCACATTGTCGGCACGTGTCACGCCGACCTTCAGGCCCCCGGTCCATGCGACGTAAACGGCTTGATCGACCAAATGGTTTTTGCGTTCCCAATCCATGTCGCGACCGAAGCCTTCATGGGCACGACACAGATCCGGACGAATGATGCAAGGCGAACAATTTGCGGAATCTTGAAAACAAGGAAAGCAGTATCCCTGCGAATAGGACTTGCTGGTGCGCTTACCACAGGCGATGCAAAAAATTTCGCCGGCGTGTGTCATCGTGATGCTCTTGCCCAAAAGCCCATTGACGGCAACATGGCCCTCACCCACAGGAAGTTCGTAGTGAACGGACTCCTGAAGGAGTGTGCGCATTTTGCGAATGATGCCTTGTAGCTGTGTCATAGTCGCCGAAGATATCACAACCAAAACCATGATGGCAACAAAGGCTGTAGCAAAATGCGACACGAACTGTCGCACTTTTATGCCGAAGTGTTTCATTGTGTCCCACACGAAGGAATCACCCGCGAGACGATACAAAACGAAAAAGGCAGAAAAGGCATTCTTTTGGCGGGTTTCATGGTCAAATGTGATCATTCTGTCAAGATGCCGCATTGATTTTTGCGTCGCACAGTTCTGGCATGCGGCATGCTTCTTAAGGGGGTGTGAAACAAAGCTGAATTGGAGGCAAGGGCGGCAACCCGAGTTTAACGACTAATCCAAAACACCCAGCTTTGCGACACCGCACTCTCGGGAGTGTGCGTTAGGAAAGAGCCGCGGACGTATGTGCCGCGGCTCTTTTTTTGTACCCGTGAACGGCGCGCGTTTCATGCGCCCGCCGAGTCACCATTCAAGTAAGACTCGTTGCCGCTTCGGCGAATGATATCCGAGTACACATCCACGGCCTGATGCAATGCGTCCAACGCAATATACTCATCTCGCGTGTGCGCCTGCCGAATGGATCCAGGCCCGAAAAGGACGGACGGCACGCCTGCCGCAGAAAACACGCCCGCGTTGGAGCACCAAGGTGCCGTCACGAACGACGCGCTATTCAGCACAGCGGCGACGGCGTCGTGCGCCATGCGCGCCACGCCACTTTCCCGGGAGGTGTCCAAGGGCGGATAGTAGTCAACGGGGACGAGCCAGGCCTCAGCATCCGGATATCCCTGCATGATCGCATCCACAATAGTCTGAAGTTCCGCCGTCGCCTGCTCCACATCCTCGGAAGGTAACATTCGGCGATCAATGAAGGCCTGGCAGCTGGAAGGCACGACATTCACCTGCGTGCCGCCATGCACCAGCCCCACGCTGATGGTCGCCTGCCCCAGAACGGGGTGTACGCGTTGTTTGAGCACGCCCTGCAGCTGCGTCTCGATGGCCTGCACGATATGGGCCATTGGGTAAATCGCGCTAACGCCAAGGTCGGGCATGGAGCTGTGTGCCGGCTTGCCCGCAATATCAATCGACCAATGCAGCACACCTTTGTGGGCGTAGCACACATTCAAATCCGTGGGTTCGGCAACAACAGCCATCGTTGGCCGAAAGCCGCTTTGCATGAGTCCGCTGGCCCCCGTCGCACCAACCTCCTCATCGCAGGTGGAGACAAAGTATAATGTCAGTGGTGGTTTTCCCTCACCAAGTACGCGTGCGATCGCCGCCAGCATCGCCGCCATCGGCCCCTTGGTATCGCAAGCCCCCCGTCCGTACAGACGGCCATCGCGCATTTCGGGCTCGAAAGGAGAAATATCCATGTCTGCGACTTGCACTGTGTCGGAATGGGCTTCGAACATCAACGAACGGTCATCCCGCTCGCCCACGAAGCGCGCCACAAGATTTGGGCGGCCCGGAGCGATTTCCGACACCTGTACGTCGGCACCCAGATCCGTCAGCATCGACGCCAGCAGCGCCACAAGCCTTGCCTCGCCGTACGGCTCCGCCAACACGTCGCCCCGCACAGGGTTGACACTTGGACAGGCCACAAGCTTGCTCAGAATCTCGACAACATCCGTCACGAAAAAAGACCCGCCTTTGAGGTGAAGAAACACCGACAGGATATCAACAAATACGAATTGCGCAACTCGAAGCGTTTACGATGTGGCAATCTGCGGGTCTGACCCGAATGGCGCTACTTTAAGCCATCCGTGCATGGTTACTACGCACTGTTAAGAATTTCACAGAAGGTCGCGAAGGACACGAAGCTTGTCCAGCCGCAGGCAGGGGAAAGAACCGGCGGGCTCCGCCGTCAGCAGTGGTTGAGCCTTTCCGTCCTTCGCGACCTTCTGTGAATGGTTTTAGATTTTGACGCTGGAAGAGCTTAACATAAAAGCATTCGGGTCTGACCCACACACCCAAATACCCAAACGCCCAAACCCACACACGTTCTATTGACGAAACCCTGTTTCACATTTACCGCCAGACGCGCGCGCCCTATCATGGGCGACACCATGAACAGAACCATTCTCCACGTCGATATGGACGCATTCTTCGCGTCCGTTGAGCAGCGCGACCGCCCGGAACTGCGAGGCAAACCGGTCGTTGTCGGCGCCGGCCCCGACGAGCGCGGCGTCGTCTCCGCTGCCTCCTATGAAGCACGCGAGTACGGTATTCACTCGGCCATGCCGTCACGTGAGGCCTATAAGCGCTGTCCGCAGGCCGCGTTCGTCCCCGTGGACGGCAAAAAATACCGCATGGCCTCGAAGATTGTTTTTGAAATTTTCGAACGCTTCACGCCATTGGTCGAAGGCATTTCCATCGACGAGGCCTTCCTCGATGTCAGCGGCTCGCGACATCTCTTCGGTGACGGCCCTGCCATTGCCAAACAGATACGCGCGGCCATTTTTTCAGAAACGCAACTGACGGCGTCCGTCGGCGTGGCTCCAAACAAATTTCTCGCCAAACTGGCCAGCGACATGAACAAGCCCAACGGCGTGACGATTGTGCCGGACAGCGACATTATCGGCTTCCTTGCGCCCCTTCCTGTCGGGCGTATGTGGGGCGTCGGCGCGGTGACGCAGGAAAGACTGGCAACCGTGGGAATTCACACCATCGGCGACCTACAGTCCTGCTCGCGCGCGGAACTCGCGCGACGTATCGGCGTCCATGCCGCAGAACATTTACAGTTGCTGGCACGCGGACAAGACACGCGCGATGTTGAAGAAGAGCGTGATCGCGAGAAGAGCATGTCGCGCGAACACACCTTTGCCAAAGACTGCACATCGCCAGAGCGTATTCAGGCCGTGCTGGGCAATCTTGTGGAAGACGTCGGCCGGCGCTTACGCGCCGGCGAACGTACCGCCAAGGTTGTTCACCTCAAACTGCGCTGGCGGAGCTTCAAAACGCTGACACGCCAGCAGGCCCTGCAGGCTGCCTGTTGCGACGATCAGACCCTGCGTGAAGCCGCCGAACAACTTCTAGCGCTGATTCCGATGACAGACCCTGTGCGATTGATTGGGTTCGGCGTCAGCCAGTTCGAGGAGCCCGGAGGAGAACAGCTTCTGCTTTTCGGCGACGATTCACGCGATGTTGAAAAACGCGAATCGCTCAGCAGGAGTCTGGACAAAATTAGGGATACATTCGGCGACACAAGCATTCAGCGCGCTTCCGCCGTTGACATTGATCGCAATGCGGACGAGGACGGCCAAACAGGCGCTTTACCACGAAAAGGAGGGTGACCATGCAACAGCGCATCGGATGGATTGGTACTGGCGTTATGGGACACGCCATGTGCGGACACCTTCTTGCGGCGGGGCACGACGTGCGTGTCTTTAATCGGACACGGGCGAAAACTCAAACGCTGATCGACGCCGGCGCGACCTGGTGTGACACCCCGGCAAAGGTGGCCGAAAACTGTGACGCCGTGTTCACGATTGTCGGCTATCCGGCCGACGTCGACTCGGTCATTCTGGGCCCTGACGGCGTGCTGACGGGCTGTAGCGCCGGGTGCACGATTATCGACATGACCACCTCCGAACCGACGCTCGCTGAGCGCATTTACACGGCAGCAAAGGCGCAGTCGCTCCACGCCCTCGACGCCCCCGTCTCTGGCGGGGACATCGGTGCACAGCAGGCAACACTGTCCATCATGGTTGGCGGAGACGAAGCCACATTCAAGAAGATGACCCCGCTTCTTGAGCTTATGGGCAAAACGATCACTTATATGGGTGCAGCTGGTTCAGGACAACACACGAAGATGTGCAACCAAACGCTCGCCGCGGGAAACATGATCGGCGTGGTCGAGGCCCTGCTGTACGCGCATGCGACAGGCCTGGACGCCCACCACGTCATTCGCGTCATTGGAAGTGGCGCGGCCTCCTCCTGGGCCATTAACACACTGGGCCCGCGCATCGCCGACGGCGACTTTGATCCCGGCTTTTTTATCAAACATTTTGTGAAAGACATGGGCATTGTTCTGTCAGAAGCAGCCCGCAGGCACCTTGAGCTACCCGGACTCACACTGGTGCATCGCTTCTATACAATGGCGATGGATGCAGGCTTGGAAAATGCGGGGACACAAGCGCTTTATCGCGTATTGGCCGACATGAACGGGCTAGAGCTGATAGAGTAATTTCGTAGCCGAGAACCAAAAAATTTTACCACCCGCTACGCTTGAGACACGGAGGTAAGATCGCGAGAATCAGGCTCTTACCTCCGTGTCTCAATCCCGCGAAGGGGCATACGCGTCAACTTAACGCCATCCTTGTACCCCACATCTTTCGAGCCTTGATTTGGAGTGCGGTGGCAGAGGCGAGGAACGAGCCGGCGACACCGCTTTTGCAGAGCCCAAGAGGCACGACCGGATCTTCGCCCACGTTTCGCGTTGTGAAAGTACATATTCGTTGAACACAACCCTGCAGAAAAGCGGTGTCGCCGGGTTCGTTCCTCACCCTCTGCCACCGCACTCCAAGTTTCCCACCAGAATAGCGCTGAAAGTGCGGTATATACCAGCTCAGGGCAACGCCCTGGGTAGAGGAAGAAATGGAGTTTAGCCCTGAAAGGGCGAGATATAGCACGTTGCACAGGGAGGTGTCCTATATCCCGCCCTTTTAGGGCTGATTTGTTCTATGTCTCGTTATCCAGGGCGTTGCCCTGGGCTAGTATATGTAGGCCTTTCAGGCCATAGACGCATGCGGAAATCTCTTTAGTTGACGCGAATGCGCCTTCGCGGGAGGGTGGTAAATCTTCTTCGCCTATGGGATGGATGCTAGTGCCCTAGATAGTCGCTTAGTCCTCGCCATTCTTGGATAAACGCTCGGCCCGTTTGGCAAGGTTTGCACGCATCCATATGGCATGGCGCCGCGCCATGCTGTCCCTGTCCTCGTCGCTGAGGCGCTTGAGGTATGCCGACAGACTGTCCCGCGCCGCTTTCAGCGCGTCAACATCTTCGTCCTGTGAGGGGACTTCGGATCGAGGTAAGTTCTTTGTTTCACGAAATGAAGTACACTGGTACAGGAGCTCTTCGTCTTCACCGAAAAGGGTGACGACAACGCCGTAGAGGACATCGCCATAGACACCTCCCGTTTTCAAGCGAGACATCCACAGATCAAATTCCGGGTATGCCATAAGCAACGCCTTTCCGGGAATCAGTGACACGCGTGTGCGCCGCGTTGAGGCGATTTTCGGGTTGTCCCCACTGTAGTCATCAACGCGTTTTGAGCAAAAATCCACCACGACAATGACCGCTGACAATCCTTTGATCGAGAGGGGCGCTCTGACGCTGAGCTGAAGATGCAAACTGGTTTCTTTCGCAACGTAATAGTATTCGCGGCTCGCTTTCTCCGTCGAGGCCGATGTGGCTGACGCGTTCCATTCAGCACGCATCGGGGATAGGTCGCTTCGAAAAAGCGGCATCCGTTTCTGCACAATTCCAGCGCGTCGATCCGGTGATCCCACGGTGTAGATGTCGACGCCGCGTATCGTTGTTTTCGCGGGCAGCAGTGCTGCCTCGTCGCTTCGAATGGGAGGCTGAGCAGTGATTTTGGGAATGGGGGCATCGCCCACAGCTTCCGGAACCGACGTGACGAGCTGGCCGGCGTCATAATCAAGGGCGGCAATCACGAAATGTGCACGCTGAATTGCGGGGTTCTTTTTGACTTTTCTGCGGGCGTCGCGCACCGCAATGGCCGCATCCAACTCGCCGCCTGTCGTTAGACTAGACTCCAATTTCTCGAGACCATCTTCAAACCGGTCGAATAGGGCGAGAACAGAGCGGTTATGCAACCGTGTGTCCTCATCATGCCGCTTCGCCAAACGTGCGAGCATCGCACCTAAGGCAGCAGGTGCTTCAGAAACATGCGTCGTCCCCAACACAGGCATTTTCTCGAAACGCGAAAGTTCCTCCTTGGCAAGCAACAGCATCTCAAGATTACCCTCTTGTTGCATCTGCTGAATGAAGCCCTCGAGCGCATTACGGTAGTCACTCTCCCATTCGACGCGTTTGCCCGCCAGATCACTTTCTAACGACGCCAGATAGGTGTCCCCTTTTTCACGCATTGCATCCAACTCGGGAAGTGCCAAGGCGCTCATCGTCGAAACGACCAATAATAGCGTGCACACCAAGCACCAAAGGCGGGGAAACAGTTTTATAGATCTCAGAATCATGGCCGTAGTGTAGTGGAAGGCAATGGCAGAAAACAAGTCCGCACGAGAAAACGCTGCGCGTTATCAGGAAGACAAGAGCGACATTGCGCAGGACAAGATCTGCCCACCCGACGGGCTGGTCTCCAGCGTAACAGACCCGCCCATCTCGGCCGCCCGCCGATTGATCAGCGCCATGATTGCGCCGGAATCGGCGAAAGACGGCCCCTCCCCGGCATCGTCACTGACCTCCAGACTCAACCCCTGGTTGCTCTTTTTAAGAGCGATTTTGATATTGGCCGCATGTCGACGATGAACAGCATACTCGACCGCATCTCTTGCCAGCCCACATAAGTGACGGGTCTGCGTGGCGTCGACATCGATTCCTACCGCGCCGATATGGCACACGCAGCCTACGCCCCAATGTTTCTGGCAGTCTTCTGCAAGTGCCGACAGTCCCGCCATGAGCCCGGGCTGCGCGGGAGAGCCAGAGCGAAGTTCCTCCAGCGTACGCACCACGCCTGCGCGGGCGCCCTCCAGAGACTGGGCCAACAACGCAATCTCGTCGACCGAGATCGGTTCGCCGCTGTCCGCTTGCGTGGCGATTGTCGCGCTCAACTCGCAGGCCCGGTCAAGTGCCGCTCCCGCGCGGTCGGCCAATAAATCGGCAGAAAGCTGCTTGGCGCGATGATCAATTTCGAGAGAATAATCGC
>JBLHHU010000102.1:0-10821 GCA_047615735.1 Kiritimatiellia bacterium
CGCCCGGATGTTGTTGGCTTTCAGGCCGACCTTGCCCACACCTATCTCTACCTTTTGGGTGCGAACGCGCCGGAGCACGCATTGCTCTCCGAAGGTCACAGCGATGAAGAATTCTGGGCCGCCTACAAGACAATGACCGATGCACTCGCACCGTGGACATTTGATTTCCATGTTGCACAGTCGAACGGAACGGTTTTCGGCAGCGGAAGCCATGACAAGACCGGTCGTCATTGCCCGGCCGACGCAGCGGATGGCAAACTCGACATTGTAAAATGTGCGCGCCAGTGGTTACTCGACGCCGACGGTAACATCCGCAACAACATCGAGCATCTGTGCTGGGATGGTTGCATGTTCCCAAACGACATGCTCGAAAACCCAGCCACCTGGAACAACATCCTTGATGTGATGCTGCAAGTGAAGGCAGACATCACAAGCTAATTGAGACGCCATTCGTCGCCAACACGCTTGCCCTGTGAATTCCCGCCAAGGGGGTTCACAGGGTTTGATTTATTCAGACTGAATACTGGAACACGAATATTTATGATGAAATTTGGTGCTGAAGCGTACACATGGTTCATGAAGGACAGCGGGGCGGCTCACGCCAACAGCGTCGGCCGCATGATCGACATCTCTGCCGATGCAGGATTTACTGGTGTTGAACCGATTTTCGGATGGATGGGCGATTACGCCGATCCGGGGCGCCTAAAAGAAAAACTGGATGCCTCTGGCATTGAATTGGCAGCCATTGCCTTTGGGCAAGACTGGAATCAACCCGAAGAAACGGCCGAAGAACGTGATCTAGCTGATCAGGCCATCGCTTTCTTGAAACAATTCCCCGATGCGATGCTTTGCACGGTTCAGCTTCCCACGGGACGCCACGACCTTGAACAGCGCCGCCTGAACCTGGTCAACAACATCAATGCCGTTTCACGACGAGCCGCCGACGCGGGTGTTCCTGCCACGTACCATCCCAACTCGCCCGCAACGTCGACGAACCGAACCGAGGAAGATTACAAAATTATTCTCGAAGGCTTAGACAGCGCCGTCACCGGCTGGACGCCGGACGTTGGTCACATCCAAAATGGTGACATGGACCCGCTGACCATCATGAAGCAATACGCCAGCCTGATTAACCTTGTTCACTTCAAGGACTGGGACGGCGAGCACGAATTTGCGTTGATGGGTCAGGGAAAAATCGATTTCGTCAGCATTACAAAATGGCTCATCCAACAGAACTTCGACGGTTGGGTCATCTGCGAAGACGAGGCGCCTCAGGCGCTTGACGATCCAGACGGCGTGACGTTACATGACGGCCGCTGGATCCATGACACGCTTTTGCCAGCGTCAACGTAATTTCAGTTTTTGAGGGAGGGTAGAGCGATTCCTGCAGTAACGACAAACGGCATTGAGGTCTACTACGAAGAGCAAGGTTCGGGCACCCCCCTTCTCTTGATTATGGGCATCACCGCGACGGGCGCTGTCTGGGAAAAGCACGCCGAGTTCTGGCAACAGAGCTTTCGCTGTATCATGCCCGACAATCGCGGCGTTGGGCTGTCTGAAAAACCTGAAGGCCCGTACAGCAGCGCCATGATGGCGGACGATCACGCGGGTCTGCTGCAGGAACTCGGCATCGAATCGGCCCATGTCGTCGGTGTATCGATGGGTAGCATCATCGCCCAGCAGCTGGCTTTGCGGCACCCACAATGCGTCAACTCGCTCGTGCTCATGTGCCCCTGGGCTCGCTGCGATGCGTATGCGAAGAGCATTTTCAACCATATGGAAGTCGCCAAAGCCCGTCTAACACCGGCTGAATTCATGGAATTCATCCAACTTCTCATTTTCGCTAAACCTTCATGGGATGATGCAGATACTTACCAAAGCTTGCTGGATGGCCGTTCAGAGGCCGCGCTTGCACCCATCCAGCAACCGCTGCATGGACTGATTGGCCAGTCCGCCGCCTGCAAGGATCACGACGTCTTAGCCGACCTGCCAAAAATTGCGTCCCCGACCCTTGTCATCGGCGGCGAAGATGATATATTCACACCCAGCTGGATGGCAAAAGAGGTAGCGGAAGCCGTTCCCGGCGCGGAACTTCACCTCTACCCTTTTGCAGGACACGCTTTTCATTGGGAGCATTTGGAAGAGTTCAACACGCGCGTGCACGATTGGATACGTGAGCGCGCTTAACGCAAACAACAAGACAATAACAGGAACTATGACAGCAGATATCACAGCACAACCGGTTAATCGGAATCGTTTATTGTGGGCTGGCTTTATGGCCATCCTTGCGGCTGGCGTTGGATTCGCCATTCGAGGTGGAATTTTTGACAACTGGGCTCAAGCCTATGGCTTCTCCGGCGCACAGTTGGGTGCCATTGGTGGTGCCGGCTTTATTGGGTTCTGTTTCGGCATCATCGGCGGCGGTGTTGTTGCGGACAAAATCGGTTACGGCAAGCTTGTCATGTTGGCCTTCGCCACGCATGTGCTTTCAGCCTTCGTCACTTTCGGAGCATCGTCGCCCGAAAATGCGTATGCCTTCCTCTATTGGGGTATGTTCTTGTTTGCGTTTGCAAACGGTGTTCTAGAAGCGGTCGCCAACCCATTGGTTGCAACCATCTTCCCTGAAAACCGCACACACTATCTCAACATTCTGCACGCCTCTTGGCCTGCAGGCATGGTTCTGGGCGCGCTCGTTGGCTGGTTCCTGGATGACAAAATGCAAATCGGTTGGAAGATCCAACTTTCCTTGTATCTCATTCCGACGATCATATACGGACTGATGTTCCTTGGTCAGAAAATGCCGAAATCAGAAGCTTCTGAAAAAGGTGTTCGTCTGGGCGACATGTTCAAAGACGTCGGCCTCGCTGGCGGTCTGGTCATCAGCTTCTTGCTGGTTATCTTCTTTAAGAACTCGCTGGGCCTAGACACGGCAATCGCCTCGCTCATCGGTGGTGCAATTCTGGTGACGATCGGCGTCATCACGAAGTTCTCCGTTGGTTCGTTCCTACTCTTCTTCCTGTTCATCGCGCATGCCTTGGTGGGATCAGTCGAATTGGGCACAGACGGTTGGATTCAGAACATTACGGGCAATCTGTTCACATCTGAACAGGGTAAAGCGCTCTTCATCTGGACCTCCGCCATCATGTTCGGGTTGCGTTTCTGCGCAAACTTCATTGAGAAGAAGCTCAAGATCTCACCCATTGGTCTGTTGCTGATCTGTTCAGTGCTTGCCTGCGTTGGTCTGATTCTTTCCAGTGTCATGCAAACCTTTGTGATGGCTCTGGTCGCTCTGGGCATCTATGCGGTTGGCAAAACGTTCTTCTGGCCAACGATGCTGGCCGTCGCTTCTGACCGCTTCCCGCGCACAGGAGCTATCGCCATCTCCATCATGGGTGGTATCGGCATGCTTTCTGCAGGCCTGATTGGATCACCAGGTCTGGGTTACACCAAGGATTACTACACGGCCAAAACACTGCAGACAGATCACGCTGCCGTTTACGCCGAGTACGTCGCCGAGGCACCCAGCACGTGGCTAACCCTTGAAACGCCCGCTATTGACGGCAGCAAGATGGAAGAAGCCAAGAGTGCCGATCCACGTACAGCAGAGCAGGAAGCCGTTGTTCTTGCAGGCCAGACGGGCGATCGTAAGACGCTGAAGATCGACGCTTTGCTGCCTGCAGCAATGGCCGTCATCTATCTTCTCATGATGATCTACTTCAAAACGCGCGGTGGCTATAAAGTCGTCACGATTGAAGACGAAGAAGCAGCCGAGGCTAAGGCATAAGCCCAGCCCAATTGCTTTTTTAGACAATGCGCCGGCGCATCGCGAATCTTCGTGATGCGCCGGTTGCTTTTACAGTGCGAAAGCACTGTCAGCGTATGGGCCAAGGATAAGTTTTACCACCCGCTACGCTTGAGACACAGAGGCACGCAGGAAATCGCGAGCAACATTAGCCTGAATTATTCACGAACCCATCGACAGTAGTCACAACATTATGAACACCAGAGTTTAAACCACGGATGGCACGGATTTTTGAAACTGTTATGTTTCTATCCGTGAAATCAGTGTAATCCGTGGTCTTCTTCGTTTCGCAAAATGTTGATGAATAGATCAGGCTAGGACGTACTACACCGTTAATCTTGGGCGAAGGGTGCCGCGGCAACTGCAAAACCAAAGCAAAGAAGCTCCACGGAGTGTCGAACTCCATTTTCAGGATTCAACGCATGAAACCTCTTATGGAGCGCGACACTCCGTGGAGCCTTTTAGCAAGGCGGTCCTCTATTTGCTCAACCGTAACCGTCATTTGCATAAGCTTAACAATTAAGGAAGCTCACTTTTCACGACATGCAATTGGGCTTAAGGGATGGCAGCGGAAAGATCACAGACTCAGTCGAGGTCGTGCAGCGCCTCAATCATTGCATGTGCGGCACTTTCTTCGGCAATCTGTTTTCGGGCCCCTTCACCCGTCGCCTGCTGACCATCCGCCAAAACGACTTCCACTCGGAATGTCATCGCATGCGGAGGCCCTTCCTGATGCACGACACGGTATTTGGGTGCCGTTTTCCAGTGTGACTGCGCATACTCCTGGAGCTTACCTTTGGGATTGTCTGCCCAAATATCGTGCTCAAGTGATTCAATCAATGGCACAAAAAGTGTCGCAAAAATTTGGCGTGCGGCGTCCAATCCACCGTCGATGTATGCCGCACCGATAACAGCTTCGAGCGCATTCGCCAGATTTGACGGACGAGACCGTCCGCCGGACTGCTCCTCCCCTAGCCCCATTTTCAGCCAGACACCGAGGTCAATGCGCGCAGCGCATTCGGCGAGCGTTTTCCCGCTGGATGCCTGACTCCGCAATGTCGTCAGAACGCCTTCGTTTTTGGTTACAAGGGTTTCATACAGATAGGCAGCGCAGAGAAAGTCCAAGACCGCATCACCGAGAAATTCCAAGCGTTCGTTGTCTGCATCGACGTCTTCCTGCTCAAAGCGGAATGAGCGATGCGACAGGGCGTCTTCAAGATGACCCAAATCGGAAAACTGATATCCGATCTGATCTTCTAGCGGTCTATAATGTAATTCGGTCACGTGCACCTTAATCGTTTTTCAATAGCTCGAAATTTATTACCACAGGATCGACATGGCTGTAGAGCATCAAAACTCATGACCGTGGATGAAATTGCTTGTGAATGGATTGTAAACGCCCCTGATCCACATGCGTATAGATCTGTGTCGTGGCGATATCCGCGTGCCCCAGCATTTCCTGTATGACGCGCAGCGGGGCCCCATTGGCCAATAGATGACTTGCAAACGAGTGCCGCAAGGTGTGAGGCGACACGGGCTTCTCAATGCCGGCAAGGGCCGCATAGCGCTTGATAAAGTCCCAGATTCCTTTTCGACTGAACCCTCGGCCGCGATACGTCAGAAACACCGAATCGTCATTCACGGGTTTTACATATAGCGGGCGGGCCTCATTCAGATACCGCACGATGCACGTTTTGGACGATTCGCCAAAGGGCACGATTCGCACCTTTTTGCCTTTGCCCAAACATTTCAGATAATCCGATTCCAGATGCAGATCCCCCATCTGAAGTTGCGCGAGCTCGGAAACGCGCAATCCACTCGCGTACATCAATTCCATCATAGCGCGGTCCCGCAATGCCTTGCGTTCGTCGCCTTTGGGTGCCGTAATCAAGCGATCCACTTCGTCCTGCGACAGCACACCGGGCAGGAGCTTCCAGAGACGCGGCGAATCCATGGCATCCGTCACATTCGTAGCAAGCAATCCCTCTCGCTGCAAATAGCGGAAGAACACTTTTACGGCGACGAGACGACGCGACAACGAGTTTACGCTGAGCCCACGTTCGCGCTCAGCGATCATGAAGTTAAGGACATGCTTTCGGGTGGTTGCGTTGAACGTGTCAATGCCTTGCTGGGCAAGGTATGTCGTAAACTGCGCGAGATCCGACGCATAGGCTGACTGTGTATTCGGACTCAATCCACGCTCGAGAGCCACATAGTCTAAAAACTGGCTGACAAGAACGTGCATGCTTACAGCCTAACCGTTGCTCACATCAGCATGCATAGGAATGCCGATGAGAGGATTCACCGACAGCCCTCGGGCAAGGCCGCTTTCGCCTTCGCATCAGCAGGAATTTCATTCGCAGCAAATCCTGCCCTGGAGATGGTGTACTCGAGGTTCTTCAAGGATAGCTTCAAACTGTCATACTTGATCTCCAACATACGTTGCTCGATATTAATATCAATCACATCCCCTTTTATGCCCTGCTCCCGTGCCAAGGCACCGAGGACGATCTTGGAACACGCCTCGCTTTTCATGCCGGGAACCTGAATGGCGGCCACTCGAATATCGCGCTTGCGACATCCCGTCGATAAGCCGGAAACACCGACCAGAACCACGCAAACCACAACAATTCGAAATACAACCCTGTTCCACATACAATCTTCTCCACAATTCTCGTTAAAAAATTTCCGTGTGACGCCGGTGATCTACACTCAATCATGCCGCATTGGAGTGCCGACGTCCAGCCCTTCAACGGACCTTCTGTTTTGGTGTAAATGTTACTTGCACACAACCCTATGAGAAATAGACCGCACCAATAAATACACATTTTTGGCTTGCGATCAAACCTGATCCTTATATTGTCTTATTCAAGGCTCTGCCAAATAGGAGCCCAAACCGTTTCGGACGGGAACTATTACGAAGGTAATAGCAACGCGACGGGAAGACAACGGGCGGCAGGAAGATGGCTTCAAGATTTAAGCAGAGGTGCGATTGCAGCCTGCGAATGACTGAGCATGAGGAGGTTTGGCGGTGACAAAACGAGATCTTGTGGTAAGAATTTCGAAAGAAACCGGCATGATCCAACAGGATGTCTATGCGGTTATCCAGAAAACATTGGATTACATCACCGACGGTTTGGCCGAAGGCGATCACATTGAATTCCGCGACTTCGGCGTGTTTGAAGTATGCACGCGTAAATCACGTGTTGGACGTAACCCCAACCGCCCTGATTACGTTGTGCAAATCCCAGAACGCCGCGTCGTTAAATTCAAACCAGGCAAAGAGATGAAACGACGTATCCTGAACAGTGAGGATC
This sequence comes from Kiritimatiellia bacterium, assembly GCA_047615735.1. GTDB lineage: Bacteria > Verrucomicrobiota > Kiritimatiellia > UBA8416 > JAIOPI01 > JAPKCZ01. The sequence goes on from JBLHHU010000102.1 coordinate 7,120, forward strand.
CATCGCCCCCCTCTGCCTGAGCGCGCAACGACCTGACGCCTGATTCAGTTATCCCCTCCCTTCGAGCCCCAACAGCTACTTCCCCATGAGCTCTGCCCAGCCTTCCCTCAATCCCACGCGTGGTATGCGCGATTTTTACCCCGCCGACATGGCGGTTCGCAACCACATCTTCGATGCTTGGCGCGCGGCTTCCGAGCACTACGGATTTCAACCCTACGACGCGCCTGTTGTTGAAAGTCTCGATTTGCTCAAGCGCAAATCTGGAGAAGAAATTGTAAATCAGATTTATGCATTCAACGACAAGAGCGGCCGCGAACTTGCCCTGCGTGCAGAAATGACCCCCACACTAGCGCGAATGGTCGCCGCGCAAATGGGATCTCTGACGCTACCCATCAAATGGTTCACAATCGCCCAGTGCTTTCGTTACGAACGGATGACGCGCGGTCGAAAGCGCGAACATTTCCAACTGAATCTCGACGTCATCGGTGAATCCGAATTGACCGCCGAAGTGGAAGTCATTGCGACAGCACTTCATTCGCTCACGTTGATGGGCCTGCCACCGGAAAAGGTCCGTGTTCGGTACAACAGCCGCCTCCTTCTCAGTGAGCTACTCCAGTTCACTGGCGTCTTGCCAGAACACCACGCAGCCACATTTCTAGTTCTCGACAAACGCGGAAAAATCACAGAAGCACAAATCACCGAGCTCCTGACTGACGCAGGTCTCCCCGCCGAACAAATCGAGGCGACAATGGCCGTCATGCGCGTCGAGACGCTCTCGGAGGCCGAGGCCATGCTGGGACCAGATGCGCCTGCCATAGCCCAAATTTCACGTTTTAATCATCTATTGGCACAATACGGGCTCGAAGATCGCGTTTCTTTCGATATCAGTGTCATCCGCGGCCTTTCGTACTATACAGGTATCGTTTTCGAGGCTTTCGACACTGAGCGTAGCTTCCGAGCGATCTTCGGCGGGGGCCGCTACGACAATTTACTGCAGGACGTTGGCGGAAAAGCCGCAACGGGGGTTGGGCTAGGCTTTGGCGATGTTGTTATCGCCGACCTGCTAACCGAGCTGGGCTGTATGGATGCCACGCCTGCAGCAGCCGAGGTTCTGATTGGGTATATGCAAGCGGAACAGACGGAATCGGCGATGCGAACCGCCAATCACTTTCGCAATGAAGGCCTAACCGTCGATTTGGCCTTACACGCCGAAAAGCCAAAATCATTTTTCGGCCGTGCAGGAAAACGACCCTACCGCAAAGCGATCTACATCGGCCCTGACGATGTGGCCAAAGCGACGATACGGTTGAAGGACCTCAACACACGCGAAGAATCAGAAATTGCTCTGCCAGCCTGACAGCCGCGCATCTGATTAAATCATAATCGTAATCCTGCTCGTAATCTTAATCGATTTGAGGTTGCCCGGTTTCGGCGGACACGTCGTTCTCTTAGCATGAAGGGATTTGGGAAGCGTGACTTAATCCAGAAAGATCCGGCGGAGCCCGCCGGGCTCCAAAGTTGGAAAGCTTAGGTCGGTTCTCAATGAAAAGTCCGAGGTGAAAGCCCCCCTGGAGCCCGGCGGGCTCCGCCGGTTTTCTCCTCGCGCTTCAGTTCGCTGTCATCAAGAGTGCGGCGTGTTCACCAAAACCGGGCAGGCTCAATTATTATTTAGAGCCATTAGCACCCCATAGGTCTAAGAAAAAATTCACCACCCGCTACGCTTGAGGCACGGAGAAGAGTTTCGAGAGAATGTGTCCCCATCTTTGCTCTGTACCTCCGTGTCTCAAGCGTAGCGCATTCGCGTCAACTTAAGGCAACTACCGAGACCCGAGATCGTGCTAAAGGCTATTTGGAGTGCGGCGGCAGAGGGCGAGGAACGAGCCCGGCGACGCCGCTTTTAGCAGAGCACAAGAGATTTTCGTATGGTCCTGCCAATTCATTCAGCGCGAAACACGAAGAAAAGCGGCGTCGCCGGCTCGTGCCTCGCCTCTGCCGCCGCACTCCAAGTTGAAATTCCCGAAAGGATGTGAGGTACCGCGAGAACAAAGCGCTGGGCTGGTATATGCCGCGCATTCCTCCTACGCGCTGCGCGCTACAGCGGACAAGTCAGCGCTATGGGATAGGCTAGTGAGCAGGATTACGAAAAGGAAACTCTGTAAACTTGGCGCGTTGCAACGAATTGCAGATGCGCCAGACCTGACAGAGCCCTCCCCTTTTTCCTCACGCCTCTGATTCGGATTTTTGCGTGGGACGTATCTTGATGTGCAGTTCGCGCAATTGCTGTTCCGACACTTCGCTAGGCGAATTCATCATCAAGTCTTGTGCGCGCTGATTCATCGGGAAAGCGATGACCTCACGAATGTTTGATTCATCGGCGAGCAACATGACGATACGGTCAATTCCCGGAGCCAACCCGCCATGGGGAGGTGCCCCATACTGGAAGGCGTTGAGCATGAACGAAAACTCTTCATCCAGCTGCTCTCGCGAATACCCTGCGATGGCAAAGGCCTTGATCATGACGTCTGCACGATGATTCCGGATGGCACCACTGGACAGCTCTATGCCGTTGCACACGATGTCGTACTGGTACGCAAGTATGTCGAGCGGATCCTTGGACTCCAACGCTTCCATGCCACCCTGAGGCATAGAGAACGGGTTGTGCGAAAAGACTACCTTGCCCGTTTCCTCGTCTTTTTCGAACATCGGGAAATCAACAATCCAACAGAACCGAAAGACATCCTTCTCAAGAAGATCAAGGTCCACGCCAAGTTTGATACGTACCTCGCCGCTGACAAAGGCGGCTACACCAGGTTCATCACAAACAAAGAAAACGACATCCCCTGCTTCGACGCCGCAGGATGTGCGCACGCGGTCAAGTTCCGCCTCTGACAAGAATTTGGCGATCGGGCCTTTGACTTCGTTTTCACCCCAGACGAGATAAGCCAGTCCCTTGGCGCCCTTTTCCTTTGAAAAATCGACAAGCTTATCAAAAAAGCTACGCGGACGGTCACTGATTGCTTTTACGGGAATGGCACGAACGATCGCGCCCTTCTCAATCGGAATACGAAATGCGTTGAAAGCGGAGTCTTTGAAAATGTCCGTCACGTCTAACATTTCAATGGGGTTCCGCAAATCGGGCTTGTCTGAGCCATATTTAACCATCGATTCACGATAGGGAATACGCTTGTAGGGCGGCTTGTCCGATGCCTTGTCCGAAAACTCCTCAAAAATGCCGTGGAGCACGCCTTCAATCGCGGTGAACACATCGTCCTGCGTCACATAGGACATCTCCATATCCAGCTGATAGAATTCGCCCGGCGAGCGGTCCGCACGCGCATCTTCATCACGAAAGCATGGTGCAATCTGGAAGTACTTGTCGAAACCCGACACCATGAGTAGCTGCTTGAAGAGCTGTGGTGCCTGCGGTAAGGCATAGAATTTTCCGTGATGGATGCGACTGGGCACCAGGTAATCACGCGCCCCTTCCGGAGAACTACAGCTCAAAATCGGGGTCTGTATTTCGTTAAAGCCTTGATCGGTCATTCGGCGGCGAATACTCGAAATGACCTGGCTACGCAGTTGAATGTTATTATGCATGCGCTCGCGGCGCAGATCCAAATAGCGATAGCGCAGTCGCGTGTCTTCGGGGCCATCCTCTTCACCCGCGAGATAAAGCGGCAGCGGTTCGGCTTCGCTTTCAAC
>JBLHHU010000103.1:0-10783 GCA_047615735.1 Kiritimatiellia bacterium
GCACAATTCACAACAACGTCTGGACGATGATGCGCGAAGAGATCGGCGATGGCGGTGGCGTTCGTGATATCACCGTCAGCGCGACGGACAGGGATGACGTTCCACGTGTCGCTCAAACACGCCACACAGTCCGTGCCCAATTGCCCTCCGGCGCCTGTAACCAAAAGCGTGCGTTTTGCCTCAGCGGCCATTTTCAACTCCTGACAGATACGCATCCACATGCCCGGCTACCGACGGCGTGAGCTTGGCGTCTAACGCTTTGCGCATCTGCTCCAGGCACGCAACGACATCGTCCTGCAAGGGGGACGGCATGCGATGCACCAGTTGTAACGCGTCGACAACGCGGTTGGCGACATATTCGTTGATGGGCGCCAGCACAGCAACCGTGCGTGCCAGCCAATCCAGCCCCTGCGGCGTCCACAGCTGGTCGTTGTTACGGGTCATTGGGAGCAACAGGGCACGATTCAGCGTGGGGTGCTGAATATCAAAGGTGTCGCGCGCTTGTTCACGGGCCATGGCCTCAAACACATCGTCGCCCGATCCCGATGCGATCACGGACAGATATCCAGCATAGGCGCTGTTGTGTCCCTGCCAGTCGCGATAGGCGTCGTTCAAGAGTTCAAGTCGCGCGGGATGTTTGCTTCGGTTGATTTGCCGCAGTGCACTCAGACGATCCGAAAAATTCCAGGCCACCGTGAAGTGGTTTTCCGCCAGCGCTTGCGACGCCGCGCAGTCGCTGGAGCAGAGCGTCTCCAAAAGCGTTGCCTTGAGGTGGCGTTCCTCCAGGCCGTCGCGCGGACGGCTTCCGCGCGTGGTCGTATCGACGGCATTGAAGGCTGAGACCCAAGCCGAGAAGTCATGTTCAGCAACGGCGCGTTGCAAGTGCCGGTAGACGCGGTTGCAGGCGCGATAGTTGGGTAGATGCGCTCGCTGCATGGGTTGTTCGTCGATACGTAAGAGATACGCTTTCAAGCCGGGGCCAATGGCGGTGTCGGCCAACAGCTCAATGTAAAGATCAAGCCAAGCGGTATCCACAGCGGCTTCCGGATCCTCGATCAGCCGAATGCGCTGCTGATCGGTTAAACATCGCATGGCCTCCACGCGATTGAAGGCACACGGGTCGAGGCGAACCTGGCTCGCCAGCACATCGGCGGACACGTCGGTCTGCTCAAACGTGCCGTAGAATGAGGCGTTACGATTCATCGATACCAGGGACGGCGCATCAACATCGTCAAAACGAATCTCATGTGACGCGTCTGTCAATTCGAGCGTGCGCGCCTCGACGTCCTGCCCGTCCGCGCCGACCAGCGCGACCTCAAAAGGCAGGTGAAACAGTCCGCCCGAACCGGAGCGTGACTGCGACACCGAAATGGTCAGGCGGCGCTCCGCTTCTGAGTAGCACGACGTCGCGGTCACTTGGGGATAGCCGATGGTATAGAGCCACTCGCGCTTGAATTGGGTCAGGTCGCGGCCGCTTGCCTCTTCAAAACAGTCAAAAAACTGATCCGTGTTAGCGTTCGCGCCGTCATAGCGCTTGAAATACAGGTTCTTTGCGCTGCGAAAGGCTTCGTTTCCGATAATCAGGCGCAGCATGCGGATTACTTCTGCCGACTTCACATAGGTCACGCCATCGACCAGTTCATCCGGGTCGTTAAAACCGTCGCGAACAATGTTACCGACGTGGCCAGCATCCTCGATCGCCAACGGTCCTCCAATTGGCGAGCGGATATCATCGACCTCGCCCAGCCGCGCCGCAGCGGGATCAAATACGGCACTGATATACTGCCGCTCGACGTCGACGGTGAAGCCTTCATTGAGCCACATGTCGAAGGGCGTTTCCATCGTGACGTCGCTGCCGCACTGGTTGTGTTCGAATTCGTGCAGGATGACGGCATAGGCGTATTCAAGCCGACCGTCGGTCGTAAATTCGTCAATCAATGCGGCATCGGTGACAATCGTGGTGTTGCCGACATTCTCCATGCCGCCGAAGTTGGACTTGTCCATCGTGATGGTCCGATAGACGTCGTGACGGTAGGCGTATTCCTGGCTTTCGTGTTGCCACAGAACGCTGTGCTTGAGGATCTCCATGGGCAGGCGCGCGCCCTCGAGATGCCCGGGGGTCACCAGATACTCGAGTTTCACCTGCTGGCCGGATGGATAACGAACCGCGTCATCGAGTTGATCCCACGTTCCGGCGCAAGCGACGAAAAGATAGGGCGCCATCGGCACCGGGTTGATGAACGTGATCTGTTTTCGATCGGCGCTACCCGGCACGGACACCGCGACGCCGCCTGGGTGGCGTTGCGCGCAGATGTTGCCGTTGGAAATCATGTGCGTATAGCGAGCGTCACCGCTGAGCGTGGTGACCATGGTGCATTTGGCCGTGCAATCGTCGTAGATCGGCAAGATGCGCTGGAAGCCCCATTGCTGGCATTGCGACATGTACTGTTGGGGTGCGCCGGGCGGTGTGGTGTCCTTATAAATGCCTTCAAGCAGCGCATCCGAGGGGATGCTGCGCGCGCGGCAACGGACGCGCAGGGTGTCGCCAGCGGCGACGGTGCGTGGCAGGGTGATATGAAGTCGGTCGCCGTCGATCGTGTGCTCACACGGCTGTGCCGAATCTGTTAAGGCCTGCTCATGGGAGGCAACCAGCGCAGCATAGCTATCGCCTGCATCGTCCAGTATCGCCACCTCGCTTAGATCCAGGTGTCGTGCGTCCAGATGCATGACGGACATCGGTTCGCGCGCCGTCACGTGCAGCACGATGATGCCGTCGATGTGCGCAGGATGAAAGTCGATCTGAATATCAAGATGACGCAGCGTCACCGCAAGCGGCGCGAAATCGGAACGGTTGTAACGAAAGACGGGGTCACTCATAAAGCCGCGTCGCATTTGGCGGCGAACACGAAGTCACTTTCGGTCAGGCCGTCAATCTTGTGGGTCCAGATGGTCACGCGCACCAGCCCCCAGGCGAGATGAATGTCGGGGTGATGGTTTTGTGTTTCGGCGATCTCGCCAACGCGATTGGTAAAGGCAAGCGCCTCAACAAAGTTGGCGAAGCGATATTCTTTTTCCAGATGGTGCTCATCGATGAGCCCCCACTGTTCGTCAATTTGTGCTTTCAGAATCTGAAGGGCTTGCCCCGCGAGCGGCGGCACACCGCCCTTACAAGGAATGCAATTACGCGAGGCCAATGTTGCGTCATTCATGTCGTCGTTCCTCTATTTGAGGTTAACCGCCGTCTCCGGGCGGCGCTTTTTTAGGTGAGACTATCTAGGGCGCTCTGGAAGCGATCCCAAATCGACTCAGGATCTTCGATGCCGACGGAAACGCGCACAAGATAGCGCGAAACACCGCAGGATTCCGCCCAGGCCAACTCTTTGTAGTGCGCCAGAAGTGTGTATGGGCAAACCAGCGTGAACTCGGTTCCCAGGGTGGGCCCTTTGCAGAGCTGCAAGGCGTCGTAAAAGCGTGGTGCGTTGTGTGGCGCGTCCTTTAAGAGAATCGAAAGGAGCGATGAATAGCCGCCGTCTGGGCGACGCAGCGCGTCATAGTTTCCGGATGGATCCCAGCGCGGGTAGCAGACGTTTTCGACGCGCGGGTCCTCTTGTAGTCGCTTGGCAATGATGTCGCCATTTGCGTTGTGAGCCTGCATCCGTTCATGAAAATTGCGTGACTGACATTCCAGCGCGATCGCATCATCGCCCCACAGCAACAGTTCATAATCGGCACCACAAGCGCTGCGCAGGGCCGTGTGCAGCGGCGAGGACGGACAACAGATTAAGGCCCCACCCATCACGTTGCCTAAGCCAGAGAAATATTTGGTCAGGCTGGTCACAACAAGATCGGCGTAAGGCGTGACGTCGACATTGCACGGTGTGGCCACAGCATCATCGACGACAAAGGGAATGCCGCGCTCACGCAGCACTTTGGAGATACCAATAACGTCGGGCGTCAGCAATAGTGGATTACTGGGAATTTCGCAAAACACACCAGCCAAGGCCTCTTTATCGAGAAGCGGTTGCAAATGCGGTACGGCATCGTTGCCGGACAAAATGAACTGCGCGCCTTTGCCGAATTCCTGCTGCAGTTTCAAACTGTCAATATAAGGAAACCCGACTTGTGCCGTTTGGCGTCCCGGATTCAGGGCGCGTACCGTCTGGGCGGCTGCGTCCACCGCCGCCATGCCTGTCGGATAAAGAAACACATCATCCGGCGTACACTGATACAGGTCGGCGAGCCGCTGGCGCAAGGCGGTGCACGCATCGTCCGCGTCGGCAGCCGGTCCGCGCCCAGCCAGGACCGCTTCGGCTTGGCGGCTCGATACGATCTGGCCGGTGTGTTGCCAATAGAGGCGTAGCGCCTTCTCGCCTTCGGTCGCCGTTTTGACAAAAAACAGCCCGCGTGATTCGACGATACTGCTTTGGGCCCCGGATTTGTCCGTGATAAACGCCATGCAGCGCTCGGCGACAAGGCGCGACGGAAAGGGCAGGCAAGGCGCCGTGCCATCGAGCGATGCGACCAGCTGGCGCACCAAGGGGTGAATGACGAAACGGGGGTAACCCAACTGCATGCGTGCCACGACCGCGGGGTCTTTTTCCTCATAGGCGACGGCGTGCGACCACAGGGGTAAGGCCACAGAAACGGCATGCGGGGAGTCCGGCATAGGCCGTCCGAGATCTGCCGCGAGGCAAGCGGGGTCACGTTTCATGTCACAGGACGTTGTCATTTATAGTTTATCCAGAGCATCCGACAGGTCGGCAATCAAATCGCTTGGGTCTTCAATGCCGACCGACAAACGCAGCAAGCCGTCCGAGATTCCCACAGCACGACGAACGTCGGGCGGTACGGAGGCGTGCGTCATCGAGGCCGGATGACAGATGAGGCTTTCGACGCCACCGAGGCTTTCCGCCATCGTAAACAGTGTTAGCCCTTGCGAAAAAGCGAGCGCCTGCTCGGACGGACAATCCAGCTCGATCACAATCAGACCGGATCCGGCGCGCATCTGGCGGCGGGCGAGATCGTATTGCGGATGACTTGGCAGAAAAGGATGGCGCACGCTTGTGACGCGCGGTTGGTCTTGCAGCCATTCCGCCAGGGCGAGCGCATTGGCACAGTGTTGATCCATACGTAGAGGCAAGGTGCGTGCGCCGCGCGCGGTCAACCAGGCGTCGAAAGGAGATGGTTGAAGGCCCAATGCTTTTTGAGCGAAAATCATACGCGCATGCCAATCGGCATCGTTTGTGAGCACGGCCCCGCCCAGGCAATCGCTGTGGCCGTTGATGTATTTGGTCGTCGAGTGCAGCGACAGCGTTGCGCCCAGCGCGAGCGGTTGTTGCAGATAGGGAGACGCGAAGGTGTTGTCGACCAGAACATCACATCCGGCCTCCTGCGCCACGCGGCTGATGCCCTCGATGTCGATGATCTTCAACAAGGGGTTGGTGGGGCTCTCCAGCCAGACCAGCGCTGGGGAGGTCTTGCGAATATGATCCCAATTATTGGGATCGCTCAGGTCGAGATAGTCGACCTGCACGCCGAATTTTCCGAAAACTTGGTCGAACAGACGATACGTACAGCCGTAGACGTTCTCTTCGGCCACAACGCGGTCGCCGCTTTTCAATGTCGACACGACAGCCGTTATCGCCGCCACACCGCTGCCGAAACAGGTTCCAAATTCGGCGCCTTCAAGTGACGCGACCGCTTTTTCAAGCAGTCGAAAATTCGGGTTCCCGGAGCGTGTGTAATCAAAGCCGTCCGGGTTACCGGTTTCAAAGGTCGAGCTCAGATAGACCGGGGGCATGACCGCACCGGTATCTCCGACATAACCGCGTGCATCGTGTACTGCGCGTGTGTTTATTTTATGATCTGATTTCGACATTGTGGTTCCGGGTGTTTCTGTGGAGTCGTCATGCAATCATGACAGGGTGTATACGAGCAAGGTGAATCAGCAGGACAAACGTATCTACATTCACTACAAAAAGAGGTCTTCCGCAGAATTTGTGGGTGACTTTCGATTATCTGTTTCACGAACCCAAGCAGCACCCCTCTCGTTGAAAGCGGATCGGTTAAGGGTATCCGAGTAAGGGTGTCGGTTAAGAAAGCGGTTAAATGTCTGAGCGTAGCACATTGTCTACACGTCGCCTGCCCACCGTATCCCGCAGGGCGAAGGCTGGATCGCAACACTTGAGCGCACACTTACTCGCTACTCTTTCTCGGATACCCTTAACCGATCCACTTGATCTCCTTCTGGAGGCAACGCTCAGGAGATTGTTCAGATTCTCTCGGACGGGCTCCAATTTGATGCGTTTTCTCAAGGTGAATCAAGGCTCGCGTGCCGATGGGTCGTTACGACGCCCGAGAAACGACGAGGTTCAAGCAGACCCAAATGACGCCATAGCCGGCCAGCGCTGTTCCGAGGGTCATGACGATCCGTTTCCAGATGGGTTTGGGTGTGCCGAAGGTCATGCACGACAAAAAGCCGACCCATACGACCAATAGAATATAAGGAAAGAGAAACAGTCGGTCAGGCAATTCGCTCGCAACGCATTTGGCCGCCGTCAGCGCCAGGCAAACGAGACCGAAGCCGACGCACCCAGCCACGTAAATCAACCAGCCTTTTTGTTTTGGGTCCATCCCCCCTTTGTAACGGGGCCACCGCATGCTTACAAGGGCAAGCATGAATGTTCTTGGTTAAGGCAGGTTCGACGCGGTCCTAAATCACCCCCTAAACTTTTTTAGTAAATTACTTTGCAACGCAAAGTGCTTTATGTATAGTTGCATCATGCAAGCAAGAAAACCACATGAAATCAGCGATGACGCCCTGCTGGCCCGCTTGGAAGAACTGGCCGGAAGGACACTCGACTCGAACGCCGGCATTTTCGGTCCGACGTCCATGACCTGGCACCTCGGACGGCACACGTCCCTCTTCTGGGGCAGTTGGCGCGCGGTACTGCTACAGTTGGCACATCCCTGGGTGGCCAACGCGGTTTGTCAGCATTCGCATTTCATGGAGGATCCGCTCGGACGCTTCCATCGCACCTTTTCGACGATGTTTAAAATGACGTTCGGCGATTTGGACACGGCCCTGACGACAGCGCGAGGCCTACACGCCATGCATACGCGCATTCAGGGTCGTATCGCCTGCCCTGCCGGGCGTTTCAAGACCGGCACACATTACCAGGCCAACGAAGCCCACGCCCTCTTCTGGGTGCAGGCCACCTTGATCGACACCACGGTTCGCGTTTTCGAGCAAACCGTGCGCCCTTTAAAAGCCGAAGAGAAGATGCGCTACTACGAGGAATCGAAACGCATGCTGTGTCTTTTTGGCATTCCCGAGGCACTTGTGCCGCCAGACTGGTATCAGTTTCAGGCCTACAATCGCGAGATGTGGGCATCGGACACGCTGAGTGTTTGTGATAGTGCCCGAACCTCGGCTGATTACCTCTTTCGTATACGCCAGATGCCCGCCACCTGGGTCATGTCCGCACCGGCGCGATTGGTGACCAGCGTTATGCTGCCGCCGCGCTTTCGCAGGGCCTACGGGCTGCCCGACCCGACGCCGCATCAGCGTCACAACTATGCCCGCACGATGCGTTGGACGCGCCGCAGTTTTGCGCGTTTGCCGACGCACCTTCGCTACGCCACGCCCTATCTGGAGGCGCTACAGCGATTGGAAGGGCGTGATCGCGCCCGCCCTGTCACCCGTTTGATGAATCGCGTTTGGATAGGAAAGCCGGAACTGGTGATGGCGTCGCCCGGTTCTCACACATAAGCAGATCATGCCGTCAACACAGGAGGAAATCATTATGGATGCCGGAATCGATGCGATTGGTTTTTATGTCCCACAATGCGTATTGGATTTGCGCGACCTTGCCCAGGCGCGCTCAATCCCCTACGCCAAGTTAGCACAGGGACTCGGGCAGGAACGCATGGCGATCGCACCGCCGGGCGAGGATATCGTGACCATGGGCGCGCATGCCGCGCACGAAGCCCTTGAACATGTCGATCGGGAATCGATCGACACGGTTATTGTGGCGACCGAATCGGGCGTCGATCAATCCAAGTCCGCGGCAATCTACTTGCATCGCCTGCTTGAGCTACCGAAGAGCTGTAAAGCGTTTGAGATCAAGCAGGCATGCTGCGGCAGCACGGTGGCCCTGCATCTGGCCATGGCGCTGGTCCAGTCCGATCCGCGCAAACGCGTCCTGGTTGTCGCCAGTGACGTAGCCCGGTACGAGCGCGATTCGCCCGGCGAATCCACGCAAGGCGCTGGCAGCGTGGCCTTTGTTGTCGCACCCAACCCGCGCCTTCTGCGCATGGACCCCTACGTCGGATCATATACGGACGACGTCATGGATTTTTGGCGCCCCAATTACCGTGAGACCGCTTGCGTTGACGGGCACTATTCCATGCGCGTCTATCTGCGTGCGCTCGGTGAGGCGTGGACGTCTTACCGTCAGGCGGGCGGGCCCGCGTTCATGGATCATGACCGTTTCTGTTACCACCTCCCCTTTACGCAGATGGCCCAGAAAGCGCACCACCGCCTGGCGGTTCGCGAAGGCTACGACCATCTTTCGCCGGGAATTCAGGAAGAAAAGATAGCAGATGGCCTGCGCTACAATCGCGAGGTCGGCAACACCTACACGGCGTCGCTGTATCTCTCCCTGCTGTCGATGCTCGAATGCACCACGGCATCACTGACAGGCAAGCGCATCGGGATGTTTAGCTACGGATCCGGGTGCATGGGCGCGTTCTTTTCAGGCGTTGTTCAGCCCGGGTATCGCCGCTATCTCGACCCGGCGGGACATCAAGGCATGCTGGACGGACGGCGGCGGCTCACGATGGACGAGTACGAGGCGTTGATGGCGTTTGTTCTGCCCGAGGACGGCAGCCGCGTGCGTCTGCCAACAAGCGACGTCTCGCGCTTTCGGTTTGCTGGATTGGATGGACACAAACGCATTTACGATGCCTGTTCGCAGCAACCTGCCTACGCAGAGGTGGCCGCGGCATGAGGACCCCAACACCCTTTCGAGGCATCCGTGGCAGGCAATCGCGGCCGCGGGTGTGGCTTGCATACGTAAAGCGGGCTGGCTTCCAGCACTGATTTTGATCGTGCGCGGGTTTGGTTTTCGCGATCAAGGCGACCGTCGCGATGCAGGGGGAGTTTGCGGAATGGCTCGTTGATACCTGATTTGGTTTGATTTCGCAGATGGGACTGGACGATACGATACTGGATATGGTGCTCGGTGTTCTGGGTGGCGTCATGGTTGTGGGACTGACAGCCCCACAACGCTTGCGCGCAGCCCTTGGCGTACAGAATATTATGATTGCACACATGAACGCGTCCGAATTATGAAGCGACACAGGCTTAGGGCTCCGCAGAGCGTCGCGCGCAATTAAATACCGATGGTTCCTGGGGTGCGAGACGCCGTCGACCCGCCGTGCGCAACTACGACGCTGGAACGAGCAGGTTTTCCTGGTAAAGTTTGGTGACGAATTTGCAGTCGAGCGCGTGACCCGCTTTATAGGATTCGATATGGCCGACGAAGCGGCCTTTGTCGATCAGAGCAACCGCGGCCAACAAGTCGAGAGCCGAACGGTGCCATGCCGCTTCGAGCGACTTGCCGTTGTGAACCAGTTGCGGCTCATTGACATAGGACGTGCGCCCGGCGATCAATAGGTTCTTTTTGCTGTAGCCCAGATTGCGGACATCTGCGAAAATTTTACCGATGGTTTTACAATAGAGCATCACGCCGATGTTGGTATTGGTTCGGGCGACGGCACCTTTGCGAAAGGACGCGTTGTCCATGGTAAATTGCAAGCGTTGCTGGCCGATGGCGTTCGGAAAATCCAAGGCGCAATCGAGCGTGAGAGCACGCGAACCCGCGGGCGCTGGATGCACGATCAGAAAATTCCCGTACGGCCCGACGATGGATACTTTTTCCTTCACCGTCACATAACGCGCAAGGCGACCCGTAGGCACGATGCCGATTCGATCCGCGGCTTCGACGATGTCGAGCGCACCGCGTTCGAACAGAGGCGGATCGCCGTCACTAACCCGTATGCACACGTTATCGAGCCCCATCCCGTAGCGTAGCGAAACGATGTGTTCGACCATGCGCAAATAGTTGTGCGGGGAGCCACTACGTAACACGATGTTGCTGACCGTCTTGCCTGTCGTCCAAACGTTTTCGATCGAAACGCGAACCGGCAGCGAGTCAGGATGATCCTCACGATCGATCCACCAACCGGGCTCGCTTGATGGTCCGAATGTTAGCGTCCGCTGGGCTTTGCCCAGAAACGTCCCGGGTCCGCTGACCGAAAAAGGTCCGGCCAGGGTGGTTTCATCGGAGGTGTAGGCTTGCGCGGCGTCATGGGGCTCAACAAGGTCGACAGGTTGGGCCTGAAACGCCTCATACCCGCTACGTAAAATTTCTGCGTCCCCTGCTAAGAGACGTCCAAACGAATCGTTGGCCAAGATCTTGTATCCTTCTGTCGTATTCCCAGACGCACATCACAATCGGTCGGCATACTAGCCTGATCTATTCACCAAAATCTACTGCGAATGTATATCTCACGCCATCTCAAGCCCTTCTTGGTGAATGCCGACCTCGACGTGCACCTGCATGCCTTCGCCCGCCATTCACCAATAAGCCCTTGATCTGACGCAATCTATCCATTCTCGTCACGACGTTGGTGAATAGATCAGGCTAGCCTCGATGCCGGACCGGAATCAAATCTCAAAGCGTTTTTCGCAGGAAACGAGTTGGCGATAGCCCTTCGC
>JBLHHU010000104.1:0-10756 GCA_047615735.1 Kiritimatiellia bacterium
TTTCTGGAAGAATTTCGAACTGACGCACTTGGCCAATCGCCACAATCATCAGATTGGCGCTGACCTCAAAATCACTGTTCTCGATCGGCGTGATGGGCGGCTTGCTGTGCCCAGGCTGCACATCCCCCAGCATATTGCGCTGAAATGTAACACCCTTAAGCTTGCCGTCTTCAACGCGGGCCGCGACGGGCGACACCAGCGTGTCGACGACAATGTTTTCGTCACGCATCGCATCGAGCTCATCCATATTGGCGGACATCTGGCCTTCGGTGCGGCGATACATGATCGACACATTGCCTTCGGCGCCGACAAGGCGGCGTGCGGCGCGGGCACATGAGCGTGCGCAGTCGACGGCTGTAAACCCACCCCCGACTATCACGATGCTCTGGCCCTTCATTTCACTGATTTCGCCAAAATTATAGCGTCGCATGAACTCGAGCCCCGCGACCTCAAGATCGCCTTCCAGACCGGGCAGACTCAAGTCAGAGGGGTGCATCGCACCCGTGGCCACAAGCACGGCATCAAAAGTGTCGGCCAACTCAGCCATCTTTTCAGCATCGACATCGACGCCATATTCAACGGTGATGCCGCTATCGACAATAACCTTGGTCTCTTGATCGACAACGTCGCGCGGCAAGCGGAACTTAGGAATGCCCATGGTCATCATTCCGCCGAGATACGTTTCCCGCTCGAAGACGACAACATCATGTCCATAACGCTTCAGTTCACGCGCGGCCGTCAATCCCGCGGGTCCGCCCCCGACAACAGCAATACGCTTACCAGAGGCATCAAACCAGGCCGGTAAAGGCGTGGGCGCTTCTGTACTATGATCACCCGCCGCACGCTTCAAGTGACAGATTTGCACGGGGCCATTCACGTTCGTCCACTTGTGACGGCAACTGTCCTCGCAGGGACGCGTGCAAATACGGCCCAGCGCACCGGGAAAAACGTTGTCTTCCAAGTTAATGCGGTAAGCGTGCTCCGGGTCGCCTTCGGCGATGGCCTGAATGTAGGCTGGCACATTGGTCTTGGCCGGACAGGCCGCCTGACAAGGAATGTCTTTATAGAGTGTTTCGATATCTTTCTGTTCCGCAGAGACGCCAGTGAATATCGAAAACTCCGTGGGGTTCGGCGCCTTTTCGTAATCAAGCTTCAGTGCGCTAACAACATCTTCAAAAGGATTGCTCATGATCCGAATCCTGTCCTTCTAACGCATGCAGCGAGTGTTTCGTCGCCCTCGCGGATTTCTAAAAACTGATCCAGCACGGATTCGATGACTTTGGGGCAGTCGTCGGATTTAAACTCGCCGAGCGTTTTCCCGAATTGGTCATGCGTTCCACCCAGTGTGATTTCATAACCCTCTACGGAGCCCTGAGTTTCTCGGATGCGCATGCCGCGCATTCCAATGTCAGCGATTCGGAAGGGGGAACACGAGTTTGGGCAGCCCGTGATGTTGATAATGGCTTTCTCCTGAATGTCGGCATACTTTTCCTTGCGGACGAGCTCCATCAGGACGTCGTACATGTCACGCGTGCGCGATACGGCCAGCGGGCAGTAGGTTGTGCCCACACAAGGCACGATATCTTGTAGCGAGAAGGATCCGCCTGTCGCGTATCCCAGCGCCTTGACTTCCGCTTTGCACTGTTCAACCAGCGCCGGCAGCACGCCATGGATCTCAATGTTCTGACGATTGGTTGTGTACACGCGCTTATCGCCGAAAATTTCGGAAAGTTCTGCGAAGCGCTTCATCTGCAAATTGTTCAGTTCACCCTTGGGGATGATCGCGCGGACGGTGACGCGGTCGTCCGTACCGGTGGGATCATCCACGGTGAGCGGGCGCTCAGGATAGGCACTGCCGGTATCAACGAAAGGCTCTGAATCGATTCCCGCTGTATCGACGCCTTCTTTTTCAAGCACCTCGAGGATCCATTTGCGACACTGTTCAATGCCGTTGCGGTGCACGACGTACTTCATACGTGATTTGTTGCGGTCACGACGATCACCGTGATCACGAAACACGACGGCCGCAGCGCGACTCACATACTTAATCAGATCCTCTGGCACGAAAGAGAAAACGTCCTCGCCGATAAAGGCCTTCCAACCCATACCGCCGCCGATGATCACCTTGAACCCGGTTTCAGGGCCGTTGGCGCCTTCACGCTGCACGGCGACAATGCCGACGCAGTTGATATAGGGCTGTGCGCAACCCGCCCCACAACCAGAAAGCGTAATTTTGAATTTGCGCGGGAGATTATCCAGATCGCGAGATGCCGCCATGAAATCAGAGATTTGCTTAGCGTGCGGACGCACGTCGATGCGTCGATGCTCGCATGTTTCGGCCAGCGGGCAGGCGGCGACATTGCGGTTCACATCACCACAACCATGAAATGTGGTCAGCCCTTCTTCGGCAAGACCACGCATCATGTCCGGCAATGACGGCGTTTTAAGCCAGTGAAGCTGTAGGGACTGGCGCGTGGTCACAGAAATTTTTCCCTGCGCATACATTTCGGAGACTTTGGCAAGAATTCGGGCCTGTGTGGAGGTCAGCACACCGCCAGGGATGACAACGCGCGCCATGTGGGTGCCTGGGTGGCGAGAGCCATAGATGCCAAACCATTTTGCAATGGAGGCTTCTTCCTTGGACATCGAGCCCTTCTTGGCCATTTCGTCGAAGTCGAGATGCAGACCGGATTCCTTGATCTCTTCTTCTTCGTGCCTGTGTTTAAACGTCAACAGTCTCTGCATGATGCTCCTCGAATCGCGTTGCGATGATGCGGCGGCGACTTAGTCCTGATAAAACAAAAGTGTTGAAATGTAGCGTTCGCCTGTATCCGGCATCACGGCGACGATGGTTTTGTCGGCGTTGCCCGGGCGCTCGGCGATGCGACGTGCCGCGCAAGCGGCAGCGCCGGATGAAATCCCGCACAACAAACCTTCGGTTTTGGCGACGTGCTGCGCTGTTTCAATCGCGTCAAAACCGTTGACCTGCTCGACACCATCAACGATGTCGCCACGGTACACACCTGGCACAAACCCAGCGCCAATTCCCTGGATCATATGCGGTCCCATGCCGCCACCTGAAAGAACGGGGGATTCCTCCGGTTCAACAGCGATGATCTGAATCTTGGGGTTTTTCTCTTTAAGATAGGCCCCTGCTCCAGAAATCGTGCCTCCCGTTCCAACGCCCGAGACGAAAAAATCAACCTTGCCTTCGAGCGTTTCCCAGATTTCGGGACCCGTCGTTCGGTAATGCACGGCCGGATTGGCCGGATTTTCAAATTGTTGTGGCATATAGGCGCCTTTGATCTCGCCCGCAATTTCCCGCGCCGCTTTAATCGCGCCCGGCATGCCCTCTTTGCCATCGGTCAACACAAGCTCGGCGCCCATGCCCTGCAAAATCTTGCGACGCTCAACACTCATCGACGACGGCATCGTCAAAATGCAGTGATATCCACGCACCGCGGCCACCAGCGCCAGTCCGATGCCGGTATTGCCGGAGGTTGGCTCAACAATTATGCCATTCGGCTTGAGGAGTCCGTCTGACTCGGCCTGTTCGATCATGGAAAGACCGATACGGTCTTTGACACACCAACCCGGATTGTAGGCCTCTAGTTTGCCCACGATTTTGCCAGGAGCTCCGGCGCCGAATCGATCCATTTTAAGCAGTGGTGTCTGCCCAATCAGGTCACAGAGATTGTCTAACAGTTTTGTTTTCATAAGCTGATGACTAAACGGCCTCTTCACGTCGCCGGCAAGGCGTTCCACAGCGCGTGGCCCGATCGACGGATATACGAGCCAAATAAGATGCCTTTTCGCGTACCACTTGGAAAGGCTAAAAATACCCGACTCAGGTAATCGCCATAGTCGAATTGCGCGCTTTTGCATGCAAAACGGTAACACCATCTGTGGCCAACTGCTCGATGCGCACGGGCACGACCTGATTGTACTCCAGACCCTGTGCATCGGTCTCAATGGGGATAAAATGTCGCCCATAGCCCCAGGCGCGACCATCGCGAATACGCTCTACCAGCATCGATTCATCGCGATCGGCCCAACGCTCCAGGTAGCTCAGCTTCATTGACTCGGCGAGCGCTCGCACAGCAACGCTGCGCTCCTTTTTAACAGGTTCAGGAACCTGGTCGTCCATACGCTCGGCGCGCGTCCCCGTACGAATTGAATATTTAAAGGTATGAATGTGGCTAAAGGCCGCCTGACGGCAGACGGCCAGACTGTCTTCAAAATCCTGCTCGGTCTCACCGGGAAAACCGACCATGATGTCGGTTGAGAAATTGAAATCCGGTAAGCGCCCCCGAATGCGCTCAACCATACGCATGAACTGCTCCGCCGTATACATACGGCGCATGCGACGCAACACACGCTCAGAACCACTTTGCAGGCAGAGATGCAGGTGCGGCATAACTTTGGGATGTTCCAGCATCTCGAAAAAGGCATCCGTGAACCCGTCCGGTTCGATCGACGAAATGCGAACACGAAAATCACCCGGCAACGCCACAATCCGAGAGAGCAAGCCATCCAAGCCCACCCCTTCACTGTCATAGCGCCCGATATTGACGCCCGTTATCACCAGTTCTTTGTACCCGGCCTCCAACACATCGACGGCGTTGTCGACGATGTCCTGAACAGGGCGGCTGACCGCCAGTCCACGCACAAAAGGAATGATGCAAAAGGTACATAGGTTGTCGCAGCCATCTTGGATTTTGATGAAACTGCGCGTGCGGCTCGACGTGTCTACTGAGCGATAACCGAATAAATCGGTTGTCTGATGGACCGGATGTAGAATCTCTTTGCGGTAATGCGCCTCAACGAGCGGGAAGATACTGGTTTTGTGCTCATTCTCGACGACGTAGGTAACGAAGTCCTGCGCTTCCAACGATTCCCGGTGCTGCTTCGCCATGCAGCCGGTCACGACAACGACCGGGTCTTTGCCGCCGCGCGCAGCCTTGTTGATTGCCTGGCGAGACTTCTGGTCGCTCTGGCTGGTCACCGTGCAGGTGTTAATGACATACACATCGGCGGGCGCATCAAAATCGACAACGTCGTAGCCGCCGCCGTTGAACTCCGAGGCCAGTGCGTCGGTCTCGTACTGGTTAAGCCGACACCCCAGCGTCTTGAACGCAACGCTGCGCTTCACGTCGCCACCGGAACGTCGACACGCTCACCCATTACACAGAAGGACACCGCCTCGGCAACCTTGACGTCCACGCATGTGCCAATCAGATCGCGATGCACACCCGGGATGCGCACGTTGACCTTGCCCTCGGTCAAACCGGCCATGTTCTCTTTTTTCCGATCAACGCCGGTGATCAGCACAGGATAGACCTCGCCGACCATCCTCTGGTTCCACTCGGTGGAGTACTTAATCGCCAGATCATTAACGCGCTGCAGGCGCTCGCCCTTGATGTCGTGGGGCACATCATCTTTCCAGCGCGAACTGGCGGCGCCGGGGCGCGGCGAATATTTGGCGACAAAAATCATGTTGAAGCGAAACTCGTCGATGGCCTTTAGGGTATTCGCGAACTGCGCCTCGGTTTCACCCGTGAACCCCACGATGATATCGGTGAACAGGGTCGCATCGGGCAACAGGTCGCGAATGATTTCGACGCTTTGGCGATACGCCTTCAACGAGTGCTGCCGGTTCATGCGCAACAACACACGATCGTCGCCCGACTGCAGCGGCAGATGCACTTGGCGCCCGATGCAGGGATATTCCGCCATCGCTTCGATCACATCGCGTGTCATGTCTCGCGGATGCGGCGACGTGTAGTACACCCAAAAAGGTTTCTCTGCCAGACGGGCCATTTGACCAATGTTGGATAACAATTGGGCGAAGCTCATTTCGGTGTCCGGCCGATCTAGTCCGTAAGAATTCACGTTCTGGCCCAGTAACGTGATGGAGCGGTAACCGCGTTTAATCAGGCGCTCGACTTCTGCCAGAATTTGTTCCGACTTCCGGGAGACCTCGCGTCCACGCGTATAAGGGACCGCACAGAAGGTGCAAAACTTGTCGCACCCGTTTTGAATAGGGACAAAGGCCGCGAAATCGGAATCGGGTGTCGCGTCAACCTTCCACAGATCGGCCATCACCTCGCGCTCGACGGTTTCGGGTTTTTTGACAAGCGCATCGAGCGAAATCAATGTCGAGCCAGATGCCAGTGCGGCCGGAGGCTCCGCTGCGACCGTCACCTCGGGCGCATCATCGACGTCGCCCGTGTCAATGGCGTGCGGCGACACGACACCATATTGTTTAACCATATCCGGAAAATTCGGCAGCTCGTTCATCGTGAACACGAAATCGAAGAGCTTGAGAAATTTGAGGCGATCTTCAGGAAGCACGCAGCCCGTGACAAAGGTCAACAGATTGTGATCATCCTTCCACTGGTTCCAGCGGTGGATGCGCGAATAAACACGGTCGATCGCTTTTTGGCGAACAGAACAGGCCAAAATGCCAAGCACATCCGCGTCCTTTTCGTCATCGGTCCACAGAAAACCCATGTCATCGAGCACGGTGCGTACACGTTCACTGTCGGACTTGTTCATCTGACAGCCGAGCGTTATGAGATGGTATTTCATCGGTCCTGTTGGGGTCCTACTGTTGTGCCTTTGAGCTCAGAGCCGACTAAGCAATTGGACTAGGTGTAATCGACTAAGAGCAGAGACGAAGTGTAAGAACCAAGAGTCGGGAGCGTGTATTAAAACACTTAATCCCAATCTTAGTCGCCACATTTCGTCCTCACACCTTTAGTCCAACTGCTTAGTCGCGTCCACGTTAAGTGACCAAATAATCTTGTTACAAAAACGTTCTTTCTCGTTTCCTACCAACAGACTTTGCGGAAAAGCCTCAGAAATAGACTTCAGCGCGGATATTATCCACACCCTTTCGGGCAAGGATATCGTACACATCATCGATCATGGCCGCGTTACCACAGAGATAATAACGGGCGTCTGTTGCGATAGGGGCTTGCTCGAGGTAGGCGGTCACCCGGCCCCTGTAATCACCCCCAGCATCGCGTGACGTACACAGGGTGTAGCGTTGCGGATCAAAACAGTCACGATCGTAGGCTTCCGCGGGCGTACGTACGCCGTGCACCAACGTATAGTTCAGATCGGGATACGACCCAATCATACAATGAAAGGGAGATATGCCCGTCCCGCTGGCGACGAACACGACGGGCGCGCCAGCCACATCAGCATCGGCGAGCGTGAAGAACCCGATCGGCCCTTCCACTTCAAGCGCGGTGCCGACAGTGCACGTTTTCAATCGGTTCGACACGCTCCCGTTTTCAACAGCCTTCACAAGCACTTCAAGATAAGGCGCATCCACAGGGCTATAGACAGAATATTCGCGATGCTGCGCAGAACCCTCAAGACCGAGCAGCACACACTGCCCTGCCGTGAAGGGTAAATCCCCTTTTTCGAGTCGGACGACATACGTGGATTCGGTCAGGTCACGAATAGATTCGACCTTGAGTCGGCGCTGCCCGGTCAACGTTGTATAGTTGGTGCTCATGATTACTTCATCGTCCCGCAGGTGCAGACGTCATGGTTTGACGGTGACGTCGTTGGCGTTCTCGATCGTTTCGAGTTCTTCAAGAATCGCCCAAAGCCGATCACGTCGCTGTCCGAAAGTGTCGTACTTGCGCTTAAAAATGGTGCGAATCTGATCAAGGACCTCGAGGATTTCATCTTCCTGATGAATGGCGGATTCGAGTTGCTCGCGCAGTTGGCGCGATAAGCCGGCAGCCTTGCCGCCGGTGCAGATCGAGAGCGCGAAGTTTTTACCCTGAATCGAGGCCGGCATGATGAAGTCGCACAGGCCCGGCATGTCGACCGCGTTAAACAGGACACCGAGATCACGCGTATCCTCACGGACTTGCTCACGCTTTGCTTTGCAGAGATCGCCCACGTAAACAAGGCGATAGCCTTTCAGGTGTGCGGGGGTGTAGATCTCCGCCAGATGGCGAATGTGCCCGGCCTCGGCCAGCAATGTTAGTTCGTCGTTGAGCGCGGGCGCGAGGACGGTGATGTCGGCGCCATAATGCAACAGCTTTTCAACTTTTTCGTGCGCCTCGAATTCACTACCAATGACAAGCACCGGCAGTCCCTCGATCACGACATTGATCGGCAGTGTCTTCATGGTTCACCTAGTCGGATTTGTGCTTCAGGTACCAAGCGAAGCCAATCAGGATCACAACAGCTTCAATGCTCCAGTACGTGATCAGGGTCCGTGCGATACCACTGGTGAACCCGTAGCTGTGCAATCCGACACCAAGCAAGTTGACGCCCCACCAGGAGAACGCGACGATGGCGGCACAGAAGATCGAACAGATGGCGAGACCGAATTCTCGAATGTAGCCGCCCATACGGGCGTGCAGGATGACCAGCATCCAGAGCACAATCATCAAGGCGCCGTTTTCTTTTGGATCCCAGCCCCAGAAACGACCCCAACTGTAATTCGCCCATACGCCGCCCAACATGGTACCCACATAGGCGAACAAAAGTCCGAAACACACGACGCCGTAGGTCATGCGACTGATCGAGGCATAGACGTCTGGATCGCGTTTCTTGATGCCCAGTACTTTTCCGAAGACATAGACGTGCCCAAGGGCGCCAGCAAGTAGTCCAGCCGCATAGCCGATCGTCACACAGGTCACATGTGTCGACAGCCAGAAGTTCGTATCCAGCACCGCCACCAAACTTGGCATGGTGTCGACGGCTTCTTTCATCTCATATTTATTGGCAAGGAACATGCCCATCGTGCCAAGAATCGGCGCCATCGCCAGAGCGATGCGATCTTTGACGATCCACTCGACCAGCAGGGCGATAAGGACGGCGACGACCGTAATAAACAAGACTGTTTCGTAAAGGTTGGTGACCGGCGGACGGCCACGAATGATGCAGCGCAAGGTGATCCCGACAATGAGACTGATTGTGGCGATGGCCAAAGGGGTCAGCTTTAGTACCAAGCTGACCAGACGCGCCCGACGCGACGCATCCTTATTGGTTTTTCCCATCCAAGAAAACGCCACGACAAGGAAGGCAATCATGTACCAGAGCAGGCTTTGGAAAAAATAGTTTCCGTCATACAATTTCGTTTCAAGATCAAGATGCTTCGACTCGCCACGAACGCGGGCTTGCCCGCGAACCAATGTTCGCAAGGTCGTAGCGGCCGCTGTTAATGCTGTTTCATCTTTGCCGGCCGCAACGAGCGCCTCCAGTGCTTTCAAGTGCGCGTAAGCGTGCGGCGACATGGCCTCGGCGCGCATGGAAGCATCGATCAGCGCGCCAGGGGAAAGCCATTCCGTTTGTTCGGGATCCTCGGGGGGCGCCGTATAAAGGGCAGCACCGGCACCGGCGTAAAATGTCAAACGGGTGACGATTTCCGTGATTTCCTGAATTGCGGGATTATCCTCGTGATTGCCGCTGGCGTTCTGCTCGAACAGACTAACGCGCACTTTGGGCAGAGCGTTCAGAAAATCGGCCACACTGACGTCGGTTTCGACATCCACCACGCCGGGCAATGTTTCCGGCGAGAGCGTGAACGTGTTGCGGGCGAAATCCAGTGTGTGCATCAAGAACTCGAAATCGCTGATGTTCTGAGCCAGATTGACGATGCCGCTTTGGTCAGGGTCGCGCAACTTCGCTTCAATGGCGCGATATTCTTGTGACAATTCGTAGAGCTTGGCCCGTGCAGCAACAATTTCGTTGTAGCTGAACCGGCTGCGCTTTTTGGCGTGCGCTTCCACGCCAATGGCAACGACAACCTCGTCATTGTCGACAACGAACAACGGCAAATCCTGCACGCGCTCAGGGTAGAGCATGGATTGAATCATCCACTCGGACGCGCTGACTTTCTCGCCACTGCGTCCCTCGCCGAGGCGCAAGGTGCGCTTGCCGTGAATGCGCAACAACTTGAAACGCGCGACCGTATCGAATGGTTTGACGCGGCCGCCATCCTGCATGGGGATTCCGCGAAAGGCTTCAACCAAATCTGGCGGCAGGCGCTCGAAGCTCGCGCTCGTGGTCGCATTGGACTCGGCCGCGTTCAGCGTTAGGCAGCCCACGCTGAGAGCGACACAAAAAACAGCCGCGCCTCGTTTGAGCCAGCTCGATCGCATCGAAACAAAATGTTCGGTCGAACGCATCATGACTCCTTCCGAACACGAATATGTAACACCAAGCGTTGGAAGAAATGGATCAACATACCAACGCCGACGATGATGCATGAATACAGCGGCCAATGATCCGCGGGGTTCTTCACGACCGAAAAGCCAGAATACAGCGGTGTGCCCGGCGCCGCATTACTCGGGCCCCAGGTGGATTGAAAGAGCGTATAGCCCTTGTATCGGAAAGGCTCGTTCATGGTGATCTTGAGCTTCTCTTGTGAACGTCCCTCAATTTTGGTCACGTCACTGAGAAAGACCTTAGCAATCCCCGTATTGGGGTGCATTTCCACGGTAAACTTATCCAAATGAATCGAAAACGGCAGCGGCCAGGTCTGGCGCGTCATGCCCACGCTCCACGTCTCACCATTGATTTTGGTGACGAACGGTCGACGTTCCATACCCCACACAATGGCTTCGTGCGCGGTTCCGTCGTCCTTTTCGGTCAGTGTGACATACGCTCCCGGAACGTTCATTTCGGCTTCACCCTCTTTGGGAAGCGTCTGCAGATAGAACCCGTCGGCGGAAACAAAGACTGCACCGCCCTGCGCTGGCTTGGGGGTGCAGTTTTTGGC
>JBLHHU010000105.1:0-10703 GCA_047615735.1 Kiritimatiellia bacterium
AGCGCCTGCGCAAGCGCGGCGAAACGCCGTAAGCCCGTCCGGTTTAAACAGAAAAGCGACCCATGATTGAATTTCAAAATGTGACAAAACGATTCGGCGCTCAGGACATCCTTGTGGATGTCACGCTGCGTATCAATCCGTCCGAGCGCGTCGGCATTATCGGACCGAATGGGGGTGGCAAGAGTACCATGTTCGGACTGATCACGGGATCGGCGGAGATGGAGCGGGGCGATGTGGTCGTGCCCAAGAAGCAGCGCGTCGGGCACGTGCGCCAGCGCCCCAAGGCGGAGTCGGACGAGATGGGTTTGCTGGCTTTTACAGAACAGTCCATCCCCGGGCTGGCCAAAATCACCGACGACTTGCATCGCTTGGAGGCCGGCCTTTCCAAGCTCGAAGGCAGCGAGCGTGAATCATGTATTCGGCGTATTGGCAACCTGCAGACCGAGTTCGAGCATCTCGGTGGCTACGAAATGCGTTCGCGCGCCGAAGCCGCTCTGTCGGGGTTGGGGTTCAAAGAAGAAGAGTTTTCACTTCCTTTCGTGGATTTCAGTGGGGGCTGGAAAATGCGCGCCGAACTGGTGCGCGTGCTGATTGGGGATCCGGACATTCTGTTGTTGGACGAGCCTTCCAACTATCTGGATGTGCCCGCGGTGGAATGGTTGCGCCGCTTTCTGCGTGATTTTCAAGGGACCTTGTTGCTGATTTCTCATGACCGTTATTTGCTCGAAGCGCTTACAGATCTGACACTGGAAGTGCAACACGGGAATGTCACGCGCTACTCGGGCGGATACAAGTATTACATCCGCGAACGTGAATCACGCCGTCACCAGCAGCTTGCCGCGAAGAAGACGCAAGACCGCAAACGTGAACAGACGGAAAAATTTATCGAGCGCTTCCGGGCCAAGAACACCAAGGCCGCGGCGGTACAGAGTCGTATCAAGCAGCTTGAGCGCATGGATGTCATTGATGCACCGATGGACGATGTCAGCTCGTCACGCATTCGAATTGCGCCACCACCGCACTGTGGGGCCGAGGTCATTCGCCTCGAAAACATCGGACATGCGTATGAAGAAGATGTCGATGTTCTAAAAGGTGTCGACCTGAGCGTCAGCCGTGGGCAGAAGGTTGCGCTGGTCGGCTACAACGGCATGGGCAAGACGACCCTGCTGCGCATCCTAGCCGGCGTATTGCCGCCCACATCAGGGGAGCGCATTCTGGGGTATCATGTCGTCGTCGGTTATCAGGCGCAGGAATTTACGGAGACCATGTCCCCTGACAGCAATCTGTTTAACATCGTCAAATCGGCCAACCCCGATGCGAGCGACAAGCAAGTCCGCGGCGCGCTTGGCAGCTTCGGATTCAGTGGCGACCATGTCGACAAGCTTTGCCGCGTCCTGAGTGGCGGCGAAAAAATCCGACTGGCCTTTGCGCGTCTGTTCGTCAATCCACCCAACTTCCTGGTTTTGGACGAACCCACAACGCATCTGGATTTGCAGGGGCGTCAAATGCTCGAAGCGGAGCTGGCTAAATACGAGGGGACGATCTGTCTGGTCAGTCATGACATTGAATTTATGCGCGCCGTCGCCGATACGATTGTCGCCATGGAGCCACCTTCTATTCGGAACTACCCGGGTGACTATGATTATTATCTGAGTAAGCGCGACGAATTCACGACGTCGGGCTCGGCGCCGGCACAGGCGACTGCACGGCGCGCCGTGCAGTCGACATCGGATGTGCCCCCGGGCATGTCCAAAAAGGATGCACGCAAGTTTAGGGCCGATCAGCGAAAAGCTGCGAATGCGCAGAAACGCGAGGCCGAGAAAAAGGCGCGTGAGGCCGAGCGACGCGTTGAGGCGCTTGAAAAAGAGCAGGGCGAACTGGCGACGCAATTGGCGGATCCAGAAACAACAGATCACGAAGCGCTGAATCGACGCCTACTGGCGATTCAGGCCGATCTGCGTATCTGGAACGCGGAGTGGGAGCAGGCGGCCGGGGCATTGGACCAAGCTTGAACGTGGGCCGAACACTTTCGCGCCAAATGTTTCACAAGCCGTGAGCTCTTCTTTGTGTCCTCTGTGAACTCTGTGGTAAAATCTTTTCTTGGGCCTATGGGGCGCTGGTGATTAAGAGCAGGATTGCGGTTATGGCTGATCCAAACGCACCAAAACGTAGATCTGCTCAACAACGGTTGAACTCGCTATTTCTATTTATCTGGGACAGCGTCTTGTGTAGGGTTATTAGCATGATGGCAACCCGACATTTTAAAAGAGGGATCACCGCTGTCGTTGTGGGAATCCTCGCGACGGGTGTGTATGCCCAACAAGTGCCACGCTATCGACTAGGCGTTGGCAGTGCGCTCTTTTACGACGTGGTCACGCAGCAGAGCCTCGGCGACACCCTGATCACACAGCGTGGCACCAACATCCTCTATGTGTACGATCAGGACACGAATGGCCAATGGTCCGTTGCTCTGGATGGGGTCATGCAGCAGATTGACAGAACCGGTTCTGTGATACACATCTCGTATAACTTCAACCTGTTCAAGCTCGACGCCAACGGCGCGATTATCGATGGCGACCTGCCCCGGGAAAGCGATACGCACCATCATTGTTTCATCCCGTTACCGTTAGAGCCGGAACGCGTGTACGACAATTGGACGGCGGTTAAGCCGGGGACGGAGGTCGCCCACACGTATCGTTTCCATGCGTCGAGCAAACCCGAGGATGGCCGGTGGTATTTCACGCGTCAGGAGAGTGGTGCAGAGAACGTGCTCTACGGAATGCAGCGCAGCGGCGCGGCGCTCTTTAACGCCGAGGCGGGCTTGGTTGAGCGGATGGAATCGAAGTTCCAGCGTCGCGTCGGGACCAACCTCGTTCAAGGGGCCACGGTCGCCCAGCTGCGACGCGCCGACATTTTGTTGCAGTACGAATTGAAAAAGTTGATTCGCGACGGCAGAGCCTTCGAAAAGAGTCACGCGGAATATCTGGCTGGGATGGATGGGGTTCTGTCTGGTCAGGCGGATCCCGTCGACGCCTTGTATGACGCCGTGCAACTGCTCCGCAACGCAGCGACGAACATGAGCTTCCCCGGCGCGCGGAATGCGATGGAGCGCGAGGTGGGGCGTCACTACGATCGACGCTATGCCGCTCTCGAACTTGCCGATCGCTGGCGCGCCTCATTGGGCAAAACGAATCTGACGTGGGCCACCGAAACGTTCGACGGAAAGCCGTACACATCCGACAGCTTGGCTGGCGCGGTGACGGCGATCTGTTTTTGGCGCGGCGACAGTATCGCCTCCGTTCGCGCCTTGCGCAGCATAGAGGCGCTGGCACGGGGTTTCGCCGATAAGACATTCGTTTTTCTGGGGGCCAATCTGGACCACAATCCGGATGTGGCCGCAGCCGTCGTTGCGCGAATTGCACCGAATCAGACCACACTAAAAGGAATTCCTCTGCGAAAAACGTTTGGTGGGCGCGATGTGCCGCTATTGCTGTTGTTCGATAAAAAGGGCGCATTGCGCGATGTGCGTACGGGCGATCAGGTCATGCGTCGCGCGACACTAACAGGCCAAATAGCATCTTTGCTACGCGAGTAGCCCTGCCTGGTTCGCCGCGGGAGTACCCAGACATGTTGTCCGAGCTACAAAAACACATTCAAGCGGAATTTTTGCTGCCGTCGGGCGCGTTGGCGTTGATCGCTGTTTCAGGCGGTGCGGACTCTATTTTTCTGATGCATGTCCTGCACCGCTTGCAGTCGCGTTTGGATCTGCGGTTGCACGTGGTTCATCTGAACCACGGGCTGCGTGGGGCCGAGTCTGACGCGGATGCAGATTTCGTCGTGGCGCAGGCGACCGCGCTCGGGTTGGCGGTTAGTGTGTCGCGCTCCAATGTTCGATTGCGCGCCAAACGCTCAGGGATGTCGCTCGAGATGGCTGGGCGGGACGCGCGCTATGCGTTTTTCGTGCGTGTTGCGCGGCGGTTGCGGCGTGAACAGTCTCTGACGAATGAACAGCTGGCCGTTGTGACGGCGCACACGATAAATGATCAGGCAGAAACGCTTTTGTTGAAGTTGGGACGGGGAGCCGGGCGCGCCGGGCTGAGCGGAATCGCCCCACGTCGCAACCACAAAGGCGTCGCCATTGTCCGACCGTTACTACGTGTAACGCGCGAACGCCTCGAGCGTTGGCTCGTCCGGCAAGGCGTCGTCTGGCGCGAGGATCCGAGCAACCAAGATGATGATTTCCTGCGCAACCGTGTGCGTCACGAGGTGCTGCCACTGCTTGCCAATCGGCTTAATCCGCAGATCGTGGGCACGCTTGCGCGGACGGCGACGATTTTATCCGAAGAGGAAATCTGGATGAACACCCTGGCCGAAGCAATGCTTCAGGAGGTCGATCGCGCGCAGGGCGGATTGTGTGTCAGCGACATGCGTACGCTTCCGTCGCCTGCGCGCCTGCGTGTCTTGCGACTGTGGCTGAGCCGGGGGGGATTTCCTGTAGAGATGGCCGATTTTGCCTTATGCGAACGACTCGACGCATTGCTGTCGCGTCGCGCATCAGGTAGCACGTGTATCGATCTGTCGCAGGGCTGGCGTGCTGAGCGCCGTTACAGCGTTCTCGTCTTGCTTAGGCCGGGAGCGCGGGAAAAGGTCATCCAGCGGGCGCGATACCGCCTCGCGCGGCACGGATCGACGGATTTGCCGATGCTGGGCCTGCGTGCCGAGGTCTTGGTTGGGCAGCAGATTCGGCGTGACGCGACGCGCCAGCCGGGAAAAATGCCTGCCCGGGCCAGTTTTTCCGCCGAGCGCATCGGACGGGCCTCGCTTTATCTTCGACACTGGAAGAACGGGGACCGCATGCGTCCGCTGAAAAGCCGTGGAAGCCAGAAATTGCAGGATATTTTCGTAAATTTGAAAGTGCCCAAATCCCAACGCGGTACCGTTCCTGTGCTGGAATGTCGTGGTGAGATCATCTGGATTCCTGGATTTCGGATCGCCGAAGGATGGCAGGTTCGCAGCACCGACGCGCTTCCGGTGGAGGTCCGCCTGCGCCGCCCAGGCAAAGTGGCCGAAACCACAATATCACCGTGAATGCAAAATTTGTTCGAGCTGAAACCATTGACCGCAGTTTTCCCTATATGTAGTATAAGTCGTTTTGGCATTAGGCCTGTCTACGTCATAAGACATTGTGATGGATGAGGGCCGCTTTCAAGGATACCCATGGAATCAGACTCTAAAGACACGCAGAATCCAAAGGAAAAGGCTCCCGAGGGCGAGGAGAAACCTGGCAACGAGCAAGGCGCACCGCCGCCGCCCATGCGCCATATCATGGCCTGGGGCGTCATTTTGCTCATGGTTCTCGTTATGCTCAGCCTGTTCGTCAAGAACCAGGACAAGAGCGCGAGCATGAACTACTCGCCGGACTTTCGCAATTATGTGACAGAAGGCAAAATCGCTCGCGTCGAGGTTATTAACGATGTGTCCGGAACCGCTTTCCTTCGCGCAGAACTGGCTGGTGGCGAAACCATTGACGGGCATTCTACCGTTCGCGTCAACTTGCCGCCGCGCTATGACGACGATCTCGATTTCCTGCGTGAATCTGGCGTCGCTCTCGATATTCCGCCCCAAAATCCCTATTTCTGGCAGATGATGCACAGCATCCTGCCGGTGCTCTTGATTTTCGGCCTGCTGTATTTCGTGTTCATGCGCCAGATTCGGTCTGCGGGACATGGTGCGCTCAGCTTCGGCAAGAGCCGCGCCAAATTGCTCAATCGCGACACCAACAAAGTCACCTTCGAGAACGTCGGCGGCATTGATGAAGCAAAAGACGAAGTTCACGAAATCATTGAGTTCCTGAAGGATCCCAAGAAATTCCAGCAACTTGGTGGGCGTATTCCAAAAGGGGTTCTGCTGATGGGTCCTCCTGGAACAGGCAAAACACTTCTGGCCAAGGCGATCGCTGGTGAAGCCGATGTCCCATTCTTTTCAATCAGTGGTTCCGATTTCGTCGAAATGTTTGTCGGTGTCGGCGCCTCGCGTGTTCGAGACATGTTCGAGCAGGGCAAAAAGAGTGCGCCGTGCATAATTTTCGTTGATGAAATCGACGCCGTCGGTCGCAGCCGTTTTTCTGGTATTGGTGGCGGGCACGATGAACGCGAGCAAACGCTGAATGCGCTCTTGGTGCAGATGGACGGATTCGAGACGACTGACGGCGTGATCCTCCTGGCTGCAACGAACCGGCCCGATGTGCTTGACCCTGCGCTCACACGACCCGGTCGATTCGATCGACAAATTGTGATCGACCTGCCGGTCTTGGATGGTCGCGAGCAGATTCTGAAGATGCACGCACGTAACCTGACTCTGGCCGACAACGCGGATTTGCGCCGTATCGCGCGTGGGACGCCGGGCTTCTCAGGTGCGGACCTTGAAAACCTTCTGAACGAGGCCGCTTTGCTGGCCGCACGCGGCGGCAAAGATTCCGTCGAAAATGAGGACATGGAAGAGGCGCGCGACAAGGTGCGTTGGGGTCGCGAACGCCGCAGTCGACCAATGGATGACAAAGATAAGCGTATCACCGCCTATCATGAAGCTGGGCACGCGCTGGTGATGCAGCTCATCCCCGAATGCGAACCGCTCCACAAAGTCACCATCATCCCCCGCGGCGCCGCCTATCTGGGCGCGACCATGCAGTTACCCGAAAAAGACCGCTATCTTGAGGGAAAAAAGGATTTGTTGGCGATTGTGACCAGTTATATGGGTGGTCGCGTGGCCGAAGAACTGTTCATGGATGACATCACGTCGGGTGCGAGTTCGGACTTGAAGGAGAGTTCGCGTATCGCGAATTTGATGGTCTGTTCATGGGGCATGAGTGAAGTCATGGGCCCGCAGGCCTTTGGCCAGAACGAAGAACATCTTTTTCTCGGGCGTGAAGTCACCCGTTCACAGGATTACAGCGAAGCAACTGCGCAGCGCATTGACGAGGAAGTCCATCGCATCCTGACGGAGTGCTACGCCAGGGCAACGTCCATCATCAAAGACAACACGGCCAAACTGGAAATGATTGCAGAGCGCCTGTTGGACGTGGAAACGATTGAAGGCTACGAGGTCGAGGAGATCGTTGAATTTGGCCGTCTGCTGTCCGGTGAAGAACGCGCCGAAAAACGCGCCAAAGATCGTGCTGAGCGCGGTGAGGACGAGGACGAAACTCCCAAAAAGGCTGAAACGCCCGCATCCGACACACCTCGCGCGACGCCCCCCCCGCTGGAGACGGTGACCGAGGAGGGGTGATGGGCGCACGGCAACCCCAACGTCCCACACGCTGGCTTTGTCGTGACCGTTCGGTTGAATTTCGCGTCACGCCCCTGATTATGGGCATTCTCAATCTGACGCCGGATTCTTTTTCCGATGGTGGGCATTTCAGCGAACCCGACGCGGCCATCGCACGCGCCCTCCAAATGCAGCGCGATGGCGCTGATATCATCGATATTGGCGGCGAATCCACTCGGCCTGGGGCCAGCCCGGTGCCAGCACAGCTTGAATGCGAGCGCATTTTACATGTTATAGAGGCTCTTTCGGCCCAATCCGATGTTCTGATTTCAGTCGACACCATGAAGGCCGAGGTTGCGGGTCGTGCCCTCACTGCCGGTGCCCACATCGTGAATGATGTGTCGGCGACGACGGGTGACGCGGACATGGTTGCCTTGATCGCAGAGCGTGGTGCGGGTGTCGTCTTGATGCACATGCAGGGCACGCCTGGCAGCATGCAGGACAAGCCGCAATACGAGGACGTTGTCGACGACGTACGTCGTTTCCTGCTGGAGCGGGCCGAGATTCTGGTCGCTGCCGGCGTTGTTGCTGAGCAGATCGTGGTGGACCCTGGAATCGGGTTTGGTAAGACCCTCGACCACAACCTCGCTTTACTGGATGGGCTGACACGGCTGTCGCAGGATCCTTTTCCGCTGCTGGTGGGCCTGTCGCGAAAACGATGGATTGGCGAATTGACGGGCCGAGCGGTCCAAGATCGTTTGGCAGGAAGCCTCGCAGGTGCTATGGTTTGCGCTCAACGAGGAGCTAAAATCGTGCGTGTGCATGATGTTGCCGAGACGCGCGATGTTTTTAGCGTCGTCGAAGTGCTGAGTAAGGGAGTCTAGCGACGGTGTGGAGCGGGTTACAGATTGGGCTTGAGGACGCCTTCCAGATTCTGGTGATGGCTTGGGCTTATTACTACGTCTTTCTGTTTTTTCGTGGGACGCGTGGTGCTCAGGTGCTGGTTGGATTGGCCCTCGTACTCGTCATTCTGACGGGCTTGACGCAGGTCTTCAGTTTGAACGAGCTCAACTGGGTGCTACGCAAAATATCCGTCTTTCTCGGCTTAGCCTTGCTGGTCATTTTTCAACCCGAGATTCGGCGTGCCCTGGCCGAGTTGGGCCGACAGCCTGTTTTCGTGGCCTCTGCCCAGAAGCGCAATGTTGTTGATCACATTGTTAATGCGGTCGCTCAGTTGGCGGATCAGCGCGTTGGCGCCCTGATCGCGGTGGAGCGCGAAATTGGAACACGTGCCTTCCAGGAAACGGGCGTCAAAGTAGACGCCACGGTTTCACCTGAGCTATTGGCCAGTCTCTTTTTCCCACATACCCCGCTGCATGATGGTGGCGTGATCATTCGCGGAAACAAGATCGTGGCTGCCGGTTGCGTGTTTCCGTTGACGCAGAACGCGGACATTCAAAAGCAGTTGGGCACGCGGCATCGGGCGGCCATCGGCATTTGCGAAGAAACCGACGCCGTCGCCGTCGTTGTGTCCGAAGAAACAGGAACCATTTCGGTTGCCCATCGTGGCCGTTTGAGTCGCGGCCTTAACGAAGATCGCTTACGCCGGTTCTTGACCGTGTTGCTGGTAAAGGGGCAGGGCGACACGGCATGGCGTCGCGCGCAAGTGAAGCTTGATCTCACGCCGGAAGGCATCGCCAAGGCGGATGAGTTGGCCGGACAGGGGGATCGTAGTGCAGATTAAGTGGAAAACCATTTGGTCAAAGGTCGGCCTGAACTGGGGTTTGAAGGTTCTCGCACTCGTGCTTGGCAGCCTGACGTTTTACGGCATTCGCTGGGCCACCGGAAACGAAAAAGAATTTACGATCCCGATCGCCGTTGACGCCGGAGAGGGCATTGCCGTGTTGGCGCAGAACGTTGAATTCGTCACCGTGACGGCGCGCGGAACGCTGGATGACATGTTGAAACTGGATTCATCGCAAATGCGTGCCTTGATCCAGCCGCGCGAAGGAGATCCAGACGGGCTTCCGCGCAAAGTCGTGATCGGGCCTCGCAACATCGAGGGGGCGCCCAATGTTTCCATTGTCAAAATCGAACCAAATGACGTCATTTTGACCTTTGATCGTGAAATCGAAACTACATTCCTCGTGGCCACGCCGACAACCAAGGGGCGTCCATTGATTGGTCGTATTGAGCTCGAGTACAGCCCGTCGTCGGTAAAAGTAGCTGGTCCGAAGCGTCGCCTCGAAGAGTTGAAGCGAAGCGGGTTGGATAGTCTTCAGACCGAAGAGGTCAACGTCGACGGTCGCGTCGAGTCCTTCTCGCGTCGTGTTGCCATTTTGCCGCCGGAAGGGACCTTGGTTTCGAAAATTGAACCGTCCGAGATCACTGTGAAAATCAAAATCGTGCGGGACATTGCCACGTCGCGCCTCGAGGACCTGCCCATCATGGTTATCGCGGAAAAGCAGGTGCAGGAACAACTGGTGGTTGAGCCTGCCTCCGCAACGGTCACGCTGGAAGGGCCACCCGCATCTGTTGCTTCGGCGGTGAGTAATCAGCAGGTGCGTGTCTTCGTGGATTGCGCCGGCTTGGATTTTTCCGAAGCACAAGATCTTGATTTGCGAGTTTATATTCCTGCGCAGGAAGGCGTGACCTATCGCGTTGAACCGGAACGTGTCAATGTACGCGTCATCACGTCACCCAATCTTGAGGTCAGCCCGTAATGGCAGGTAAAACAAAAACGAACCAAACGAAGCAAAAACCACGTCCGGAATCACCCATGCTTCCGGGTTTCGGCTTAATGCTCTGCATCGCGGCGCTTCTGCTGGCGCTGAGCCTGTTTTCTTACACGTGGGAAGATATCAGCTTGCTTAAGGTTCCGGCCAATGACCCGCCCAGCAACTTGTTTGGCCCGGTGGGTGCATGGTGCGCGTTTATGCATTTCATGATCCTTGGCGTGGGCGCTTTCCTCGTGCCGCTATTCTTTCTCTGTGCTGGCCTGTTGATCATTTTTTCTAAAGCCAAAAAAATGGGGTCGCGCATTGCCTGGATGTTCGGAACACTCCTGTGCACGATCTGCGTAATTCAGATCGACGCCAACGCCTGGCAGCGCTTGAGCACCAACATGAATATTGGGCCGGATGCAGGTGGTCTTTTCGGGCGCTTGATTATCAGCCGGTTTCTTGCCTATTGGCTCAACGGCGTCGGGGCGGCCTTTGTCATGTGGGCGGCCTTACTGGGCTGTCTCTTTATGACTCTGCGTTGGCAGACGGTATTGGCTGGGTATCGATGGATTATGCAGAATATAGGTACCGTCCGCATTCGCCGCGCGGCTCATGACGAGGAGGACGATGACGCATCCGTCGATGCAGCACCCGTTCGGACTCGGCGTCAGCTCACGCGCAAACCCAGAAAAGCGGCGGTCGCCGATGCGTCACCGC
>JBLHHU010000106.1:0-10672 GCA_047615735.1 Kiritimatiellia bacterium
TCTTGAACCTGCAGTCGGCCTCTAGTTTAAACCCACCATGGGCGGCACGTGACACGCGAACATCAACAGTGACATTGCGTTCTTCGCCAGCCAGCCCCAACAGGCCTTCGGTGTGCAAGACAACCGTACCGGGACAATCTTTCCCTGTCGGCAATGAAATACCCCCCAGGCGCTCGAACGTATATACAATCACGGGGTGTTTGGACGCTTTCATGGCCGACTGTAGGTCATTCTCCATGGCGCGGCTCCCGCAACCAATTGCGGTTATGGTTGCCCGGATTTCTGCCGTTGTAGCGGGCGGCGTCTGAGCGCCGAACGCGTCGGCCAGGCCCACGCTGGAGACGGTTTCTTTCTGGACGCGATCAAAGAAGGCATTCAGCGCTTCGATGTCTAGGGGAACGCGGATCACGCCTACAACCTGCGTGTTCGCACAACGCCACCGGTGCAGGGTTGTCGTTCCGTCCAGTCGAAGCGTGCTTCCGCTTGAGGTGGTGAACGTCGTGTCTCCTTGAGCGGCCAATGCCGTCAGCGCGACGATGCTAGCCAGAAGAATCTGCCCCTGCCGCGAAACCGTGCGTGTTCGCCCGCCCAAGCGTTCATGCGGGCGAGACTGTACAGAAGCGCAAATCACTTGAGCGTCCACACGTAGTCTACGCTTATCGCGTTCCCTGTTCGAATCGTACCTAAGAGCGCCGTTGGTGGATCGACGCCCAGATCGGTCATCTTCAAGTCCCGTGAGCCCTCTATCATCAAACGTCCGTTTGCGGTTCTGGTGATATCCAGCAATAGATCAAGGTTGTGTCCTGCGCCCATGATGGAGAGTTCTCCAGAGACCTCAAAGCGATATGCCGTTGCGTTTGTCGCAAGCCCCAGTGGCGTGGACGCGTGCATGGTGTAAATGATTTCCGGGTGGTCTTCGGCATGCAAGGCTTTATACGTATTTTTGTCCATGCCTTTCTTGCCGCTCTTCATCGATGAAACGGGCACCGTTACATGCAACTTGCGCAAGACGGGGGTGGCGCCATCTTCGGGGAAATCCAAGCTAACGTGCGATTTTCCGAGCCCGGCCTCGATGGTCCAGTCGTGCAGCGTGGACGTCCCGGATATCCGTATGACGGATTCCTTCGCTACGGTCATGTAGGGTTCTGTCGCCGTTTTTTCATTGGCTCGAAGAATTCCCGCAGTAAGTAGGATTGCCGAAGCGAGCATCACAGCGACGCGATGGCGGTTTGGGGTTAGCATGTGGTCGACCTAGCTGATTAAATTGGATCGACCTGACGCCATGTCGGGCGCTAGGTCGCTGAATTGAGTGATTGCGGGTTTGGCGCGCGTTCCGGTGCCGAACCCCGCAGGGTTATTGGCGTGATCGGCCCAGAACGCCGTCTCCGTTTTATGAAATTCGCGGATCGTTTCGTGCTGCATCTCCTTTTGAACCGCGCTAAGCGGCATCGTCAGGCATAGCGATGCAACACGTGCACCGCCGAATATGCATGGCGTTTTACGTGTGTTCATTTGCCATTCCGTCTTGACTCGGCAGTGTGCCAGAGTCGATGTGTTAACATGTCCACAACCGTTCGGGTCGCGCGAATTCTCGTTGACCACAGCCTTGCGCACAACAGATGGTTTCCCGCTATACGCTTCCAGGTGCTGTTCGACAGCGATCATGACTGCATCGTCTATTAGGGTTTCGTTTTTGTCAAATGTGACGTGTGGGCAAACGGCAAATTCAGTGAAACCCCTACCGCTTTAGGACGAAACACATCGAAACGTATTTCGCCGAACGTCACCTTTCGTCCAGGCGCTACACGTGCAGGGCCGACGCCCGGACGATCCTTTAAAAAGACAGCGAGCGACAACACGATGGGGACGTCGTGTGAATTGCACTAGCGCATTTTCGAGACAGGGCACGAGCGGCCTTCGTGTCCGGCTATTCCCCTGCGGTGGCATCGGGGGAGCGGGCAGGGGGATCGATTAACAGATAGACCGTGATGCGTTTGGGTTGGCGCTTCGCGAAGAACCATCCTCTCTCTTGCAAGGGAGCCTCCGGGTTTTCAACAAAGGTGCCAACAGTCGATAGCGCTTTAATGAATTCGGCGTATCGCCCTGCGTCGAGATGAACGACACGAAGCATGGCGTGCGTATCCGAGCGGGCCTCGGTGTTGGAGACCGTCGTTCCGTCCAGTTCGTCGTCGGAGGTAATGCCTGAAGCGGGTGCTTTCGGTCTGTCTCCGTTGTCGCCCAGTCGTGGCGTCTGGAAATCGGCAATCACGGCGTCGACGTCAGCGACGGATCCACGCAGTCGAACGGGAATGGCGTCGGCATCTTTCGTGATGCGGCGTAGCATGGCTTCGCTGTCGTCTTGAGCGTTCTCGGGGTCTTGGGCGTATGCTGCTTTGTTGTCCACGGCGTTTTGGAGAGGCCGTTCGTGGAGCGCACCCGAGTCCGCGGCAATCTGCTTGGACAAACCTCCCGCGACGGTCGCTGTTTTTTTCGCGGAATCCACAGCTTGGGTCTGAGGTGCCGCGGGCACGGTGAGGGCGACGCTTGACGATTCGTCGAATCCGAGCGCATCGACGTCTTGTTCTGCAGCCGATATCGCCCTGGAGCGCGTGGGCGCAGGAGCACGCTTGAGCGCGGCCATTTTTCGCAGCTCGGGTTTGGATTCCTCCTCGCCGACATTGAAGCCGCCTCCATTGATGTCGGCCGGCACCAGGCTTTCGTAGCGTGGTTGGTCTTTTTTGCCAATTTCGGCTTTGAGCGCAGTGCGTCCCTTCTGTTCTTCAAGGCGCGCGCTTGGCTTTGACGGTGCGACGTCGCGTGCGACGCCTGCTTTTCGTTGGTCTCTGTGTCGCCTCTTGTCTTCCGCGACGATTGCGGGCGCGGTGTTCTTGCGATCGGCATAAAAATAATCGACCTCGCGGTCCGCGTGGAGCTTCGCGATGTCGTCGGTCGGTGCGTCAAGACGAAGAGCGACCTCTTTCGCGTTGCTTTTTTCTGCTGAGGCGCGCGCTCCGCTGAGGCTACCGCCGATTTCGCTGACGCCCTCGCTCGTCGTTTCGGCCGCAATGTCAACCGCTTCGCTTTCTTCGGGGACCGTTATCGGGTTCGGTGCGTTTGCTTCGAGCGTTGAGCGGAAATCGGTGGTGACCTCAGTCTGCCGTCGAATCGACTCGCGAGCGGGTGCTGTTGATGCAGCGGGTTTGGTGGCCACGGCGGGTGCTTTGGGTGCGACGGGTGTGGAGATTTCGTCGAGACGTTGCACGGATGCATGCACAGCCTCTTCCGTGGACGTGACCGTGTCGATGTTGCGCGGCGCCTGCTGTTGACCCCACTCGTGGTAACCGACGCGAGCAACGAGAAGGACGGCGGCGATTCCTGCGGCGCGGCGTATCCATGGCATTATGCTATAGGCGGGTCTTGTCAACAGCGCCTCGTCGCCCTCTTGGGTCGCCTCGGCGGGCGAAAACTCTAGTTGAGCCATGACGTTGTCGAGCAGGTCGGCGGGGGCATCGCCCAGCGGCAATTCGCCCAGCGCGTCGACGACTGAGCGCAGCGCGATGAACTCGGCCTGCGCATCGGGGTTTTCCGCCAGATACGCGTCAAGCTGCGCAGCCGAAGCGGGGTCGAGCATGCCGTCAATATGTGCGGACATCCACTCGTCGAGATGGTCAGGGTTCAATTGTTTGTCTGATGGTTGCATGGCTTTTTTATGAGGTTGCTACAATGTGTACTTCAGCATTCCTTCAAAACCTTTGTCAGTTGCGTTTTTAACAGGGCACGCCCGCGGGCGATGCGCGACTTCACCGTGCCAATCGAGATCTCAAGCGCGGCGGCAATATCGTCATACGTCATGTACTGCAGGTCACGTAGCACGACGGCCTCGCGATACTCGTTGGGCAATGTCTGTAGTCCTTTGTCGACCAAGGCGCGAATGTCATGGTGACCCGCAATCTCGCGCGGGCCGGCAGACGGGTCTTCAACGTCGCGCGGCGACGCGCCCTCGTCGTCGTACTGAGGGATGTCCAGTATCTGCTTTTCAACGCTGCGCCGTGCCAAGGTGCGCCGCCGGTTGCGGCACATGTTGACGGTCATTGTAAAGAGCCAGGTCGAAAAGCGGGAGCGTCCCTCAAACTGCCCGATCGACTTATAGAGCTTCAAAAAAACCTCCTGTGCCACCTCTGCCGCGTCCTCGCGGTTGTTCAGCATGCGACTGGCCGTGCCGAAAATGCGGTTCTGGAAGTGTCGCACCAGAGCTTCAAACGCATCGACATCACCGGCCTGTGCGGCGCGAACCCATGCGCCCACATTTTCGTCGTTGTAAGCATTAGACAGCGCATCTGAAGGTTTTGTTCCCATGCTTTTCGGGTTCTTTTCTGCGGTTTCGTGCAGGGGGCCGCGTTCTGTCTCTTGCTTGTTCAGTAGGTGCGGGTGCATTTTGCCTCGGTGGGTCGATGTGCGTGGCATAATCATGCGTGAGCAATGGCCATGATTAAAGCCAATTCGGGTGGTGAAAGACGGCAGGGGACAGGCCAGAATGGCACTAAGTTAAGCTCTTCCAGCGTCAAAATCTAAACCCATTTACAGAAGGTCGCGAAGGACGCAAAGGCTCAAGCACTGCTGCCGGCGGGGCCCACCGGACTCCAAGCGGAATAGCAGGGACAGGGTCAAGCGCTCCAATATTGGAGCTCGGCCCGTCTTCGCGCTTCGCGGCTACGCCGTGGCAGGCTGGGCTCCGCCGGCTTGCCCGCCGTAGCGCGGAGCGCGAAGGAGGTTTCTTTCCTTCGTGTCCTTTGCGACCTTCTGTGAAATTCTTAACAGTGCCGTAGTAACCATGCACGAATGGCTTAAGTTAGCAGTATTCGGGACAGGCCATCTCTGTTCTTCTTTATTGCTCTTGGGCCCTAAAGGACCTTGCGATAGAGATAGGCGTCGGAGGTGAGCAGGGATGTCAGCAAGGCCTTCATGCTGCCGCCGTTATCACGATACGCTTCGTAAGCCTCCTGGAGGATGGGTGCGTCATTGAGGGTTTCATTGCGTCCCATCCAGTAGCGAAACACATGACGCACAAAGACCTGCGTGACGCGTTCACTGGCGGCGAGTTTTTGAATCATCTCTATGGGGTTCTGCACAGGTCCGTCTAATGCGGGATCACCGCTGAGAATAATCTCGCCACGCGTGTCAAGCGGCTGGCCTTGATCTTTATCACGAACAAGTCCCAGCTGATTGTACATTTCAAAGGGCAGCCCGAGCGGATCCATTTTCTGATGACAGCGCCAGCATTCCTTTTCGCGCGTGACGCGCATCCGATGACGTAGGGTTGATGTGGGTTCATCCGGCAACATGGCATCAACTGTGATCGGGATATCCGGTACGGCGCCACCCAGGAGACGTTCTCGGATCCAGCGTCCGCGCAAAATAGCATGGTTATCCATCGCATCCGAGTGCGAGACCAGCCAGACGGGATGCGTGAGAATGCCAAGGCGCTCGTTGGGGTCGACGGTGGTTATGGCTTTCAATGCATTTTTGGCAGGTGGATCCTTCCCTTTGTTGAACGGTGACTGACGCACATAGATCGGCTTGGCGGGATTCGGGAATATATGATGGAGCATGTTCTGATCGTAGACCTCCCTTTTTGCCCTTTCGATCACCAACTTGTTGTCTTCTGTCGGCTCGACTTCCACATACTTTTTGAAAGGAACCATGTGTTTGCCCCGATCCTTGAAGTATGAAATATCCGTTTGGAACAAGATGCCATGCCTAAAGTTCTCCCCTGACGTGTAGGGCTGATAGACCACGCGATCCGTGGTCAATAATTCCTTCAACACATCTCTATCTTCGTGCAAAATCAATTCTACTAGGCGATCGGTATTGGCGATCATGCTGTTCATAGCGGCGTAGTACGTACCAAAATGACCTCCATCTTGTGTAAGAATTTTTTCGTCCTTGCAGATACTGCCAGCGCGATCGTAGTCGAAATATTCCCGGAAGAACTGCAACACGCGAGGCTTCCTGATGCGGTCGTCATTTAAAATGCGGCTGACTTCCCGTTTGACGTCTTC
The DNA here is from genome assembly GCA_047615735.1 of Kiritimatiellia bacterium. Classification (GTDB taxonomy): domain Bacteria; phylum Verrucomicrobiota; class Kiritimatiellia; order UBA8416; family JAIOPI01; genus JAPKCZ01. The sequence continues at coordinate 6,060 of JBLHHU010000106.1, forward strand.
ACGGGTTTCCAGATTACCCTCGGTCAGGGCCGTTCTCAGGTGATCGGTTTGCGGGCGGATGTACGAGAAGGCCGCGTTGATGGCAAGCACGAGCTCTTGTCCGTGTAGCATCACGCGTCCATGCTTGTCGCGTTTGCCGGTCGCACAAAGTTCAGGGCGAAAGAGCGCGTCGCGATCCAGGAAGATCGGCGTCAGCCCTAACGTGACGCCATCTTCTTTACCGAGGTCATGGATCGCTTTATTGACAATGTCTAGGTAAACGGCGCTCTCTTCTGCACTGGGCGGACGTAGCGTCAGAGCTTCAAACAGAAACGTGATGACGTTGTTAAGACGTTCGTCACTAACCCCAGGGACTTTCATTAAGTCATAAACGGGCGTTAACGGGCGCTTGATTTCTTTGTCATAGATGACAAGACTTCTATAGCGTGGCTGGATCTTGGACATATTAAAGGGCGGGTCGGAAAATTGGCCGGGCTCTGCCGTCGGGCCGTAGGCCATGAAACGCAGGATCTTTTCTGCGACGCCTGCAGTCTGCATCGCCTCGGAACTGTTGACCGAGTAAAGGAAGGGGTAGTTGCGCAAGCCATGGTCGTTGAGCATCGATAGCTTGGACTGAAAGCCGCTTATGCCTCTGACGTAAACTTCATACTGTTGGCTACTTCCAATATAGCGATCTAGGCCGAAATAGACCTTGGTCTCACCTTCCAGGTTCATCGGAATATGATCGCCGTGTGTCCACAGCCCCGGGCGTTCTGGATCATATTTTCGTTTAGGAGAAATGAGATCATTCAGGCGGACCAAATGTTCCTGAGGCTGAATGCGCCAGAGTCGTGCCGGTGTCGACGCGGGCTCAAGGTTTTTATGAATGGTGCCGAATAGGAGGTCATGGTCAATATGGTTCGCCTTGCTCGGGCGCAGGTGGTCATTGAAGCCACCTTTCTTCTTCATGGCCTTGCTGAGGCCGGCCGTGATCCAATTGGACATTTCAAGCCGTTGTAACAATTCCGGCTGATTCTTTTTCTTTCTGGGTGGCATTTCCTTTAAGGCGATCTGTTCCCAGACCCGTTTCCACGTGCCGGCACTCGCGGCCGAGACATCACGGAGCGTCTCTAGAGAAAGATCCCCTTTCTGAGTCTCATCGTCATGGCAATCCATGCAGTAGTTTTCAATGAACGGCTTAGCCGTCTTCGTAAAGGTGGCTAAGCCTGCATTCGCCGGAGGAGCGAATAGGAAGCCAATCAGAACAGCTAACAAGATACGCCTGCAGATCGACACGTCAGACCAGAAGGTCTTCGATGGGACCGAGCTTACTGTGATGAATGTCGGCCATATTTTTGTCCATGTTGAAGCGGTCAACGGGCGCGCCTGCACCGTGAAGAAAAGTGGTGTAAAGGTCGTTGATCGGGCGCTCATTAATGTGGGTATAGTGACCGGTCCTAAAACGTCCCCCGGCATTTCCAAGTAGTACAAAGGGCCAGTTCGAACCGTCGGTATGCTGCTTTTCGCCATTATTGCTCGTATATACGATTAAGGTGTTGTCCATCATGGAACCCGAGCCTTCTGGAATGGCTTCCAGTGATTTCATGAGCTTAACCAGCATCGCACAATTGTACTGACGGATCTTTATCCAGTTATCGTTACCAGGTTGATCCACGTGGCCAAGACCGTGACCAGCGCCGGTGACGCCCAATCCTTTCCATGAACCGAAATACTCGCCGCATCCGGAACCGATCGTCAGGACATTGGTGAGGTTTGCCTGCAGCGCTGCGATACCGATCTCCAAAAGGGCGTCATGCCAATCGGTTTCGAATTCTGGCGCGGTATAGCGCTCATCGGGTTTCGGGGCGTATCTTTTGAGCTGCTTGGGCATCTTGGATAGTTTGTCACGCAACCCGTTTACATCCCGAAATCCGTTCATATAATTGGCGTAGCGTTCACGTTCGCTGGGAGGCAAACCTTTCGCTTTACGTTTTGCCACACGCTCGACATCAAGCATGACATTTGAACGCGCTTGGTAGTGCGCCTTGATATCGCCGTCGGCAATACTTCCGAAAAGCATTTGGTAAAGCATGTTGGGGTCGCAGTGCATGAAGGTCGGCTGATTCGGCCCGGAAGCCGTGAGATTGGCGACGGTGGGTCGCGCCTTCATATTCGAAAGTGATTCCATGCCGATGCAGAGTGGCGGGAGGATGGTCTGCGGCAGCGCCTGGCTGAGCGCATAGTCAATGGTGGGTCCAGCAGGCGGAACGCCTTGACTGCCACGATAGCCGCCCAAGGCCCCAAAGTAGGCACTATGTCCGGCACTCGTATGATGGCCATGCAAACCGGTGATGATGTGCATCCGGTCTTTGTAAGGCTCCAATAGCCGCATGGGTTCGGCAAGGGTCACGCCGTCGAGCGCACAGCTTTCATCGAGCCCTTTGGGGATGCAGGTTAAAGGGTCGAAGCCATGGTTTTGTAGAAAGAATATAACGCGCTTGGGACTGCCGAGCGTTTTGCTCGCGGATTGCGCGTAACCGGGAAGGAGGCCCAAGCCTATGCTGGCCGCCATACCGTGTAACATTTCTCTTCGATTGATCATGGTCGACGTGTCGTCCGGGGTGATCGGTTGCCCTGTCTAATTAGCAAAGGTAGCAAATCTATGCTATTGGAAAGGTTCTCGTGTCCTCAAGGTTAATCTGGTGCACCGCTGCGCGGAGCGGCAGGCGAAGACGCATCACTCGCCAACGTTAAGCACGCGCTCGCATTGATTCTTGCTGGATTGCAGGCGGGGGCTTTCATCAATGAGATCCGTGCAATTTCGCAGACAGAGACCGTGCATGGCGGGCGTCGGTGATTCAGGCCAACGGTATTCGACGTTTCGCAGGGCGAGTCGGTGGACGTTGTCGGCGACCACAGCGGCGCGCGCAGCGCGGGTGTGTGGATTGAAATTGGACAGTTGCATGCTCGCGGCACGGGGTACGGTTTCTGCCGGATCCTCGATCTCCGGCACGGTGATGATGACCGTGTCCAACGTGATCCCGTCAATGATCGCGCCATCCTGAGCCGTCATGAGGATGCGTCCACGACTCTCGCAGAAAATGTCCCGAAAAATCAGGTCGCGTACACGTCCGAGGGCGGGTTCGGGGCGAATCCACTGCTGGATATCGACGTAGATGGGGCGTTCGTTTTCCACGCCCTCATCGGGAAACGTTCTGCCCGAGATACCGCTGAAAATGGCGCGCTCAATCTGACCGGCATGCCACATTTCCACCTGGATCATACGCAGCGATTTTTTGACCACGCAGTTACTGAACACCACGTCGCGGATGACGCCATCGACATCGGCGCCCAACCCCATCGCTGCGCAATTGCTCGCCAGGACGCAGTTTGTCACGGTGACGCGTTCGCAGACGGAGTCGGAATTCGTGGCCTTGATGATAATCGCATCGTCCCCCGTATCCACATCACAGTCCGAAATGCATACATCCCGGCTACCATTGATGCCGATGCCGTCGGTATTGGGACCATAGGGATCGCCCCGCACGATGAGCCCGTGGATGGATACGGTGTCACAGTCAAAGACGTGTAGGGTCCATCCCGGTGCCGCGGTCATCGTTACGTCTCGCAGTTTCACCCGCGTGCAACCGACCAGTTGAACCAGTGGGCTGGGGCGGCCTTTGGAGCCGCCGCGGACCGTGTAGCGGAAGATTCCGTAGGGCCAGTCTGCTTTGCTGAGACACGGTTCCCAAAACGCCTGATCCTGGCCATCAATCACGCCAGCGCCCGTGATGGCGATGTCGTGGCAACCGTTCGCAACGATCAGGTGTTTCTGGGACTGGTCCTTGTTACTGGCAGCATCGTCCAGGTCAGGATAGTCGTCGAGACAGGTGTGGGCCTGGAGGCGCGCCCCACGCTGCAGGTGAAGCTCCACGCCCGAACGCAGAAAGATCGTGGTGGTCACATAGGTCCCAGGACCGACCGCAACCGTCCCGCCGCCCGCTTGATGGGCGGCGTCGATCGCCTGCTGCAGGTACGCCGCTTGTGCGGGGCCTGCTGTTAACTTTGGATTGTGTTGCATGGTGAGATCCCTAACGACAGCCCACCGAGGCTGTGCTGTAAGTGCTTACAGTATTGCCGTTTGGATGGAAACTAAATTTGCCCTTCTTGCGCCAACGGCGTCGAAGCGTGCCGACACGGGATGTTGGTTTTATCGGTACGCATGTGTGTCAGGTCGCACTATGAATTATTCAGGCATAGATTGCGACAGGCTTATCCATCGGTCCTGTGTATGCACAGGGTCATTCAGTTCTCCGTAAGTTATGGCGGTAGAGCGAGCTCGGAGCACGTGTGGCATGCCGTAGCGCTAGAAATACCCAAGCCAAGAACAGGACCAAAGCGGCTTTGCTTCAGGCTATTCGCAATTTGTCGTTCCTTGGGTACTTGGGTACTTGGGTATTTGGGTACTTGGGTACTTGGGTACTTGGGTACTTGGGTACTTGGGTACTTGGGTATTTGGGTATTTGGGTACTTGGGTACTTGGGTACTTGGGTACTTGGGTACTTGGGTACTTGGGTACTTGGGTACTTGGGTACTTGGGTACTTGGGTACTTGGGTATTTGGGTATTTCGTTG
>JBLHHU010000107.1:0-10655 GCA_047615735.1 Kiritimatiellia bacterium
CCTTGTGGGCAGGAATCACGTATTCACTCTCGATGATCGTGCGCATTTCTTTTGCCCGCGGGCCGACGCCAATGACAACGGTTCTACACAGGAACACGTTGCTGCGAAAGAGATAGCGATAGCATATAATTTTCAGCGTGAGCGACAGGGCACTGTAAGAAATGAGAGCCCACCCAAGAACTCCGCGCCCGATAACCTGCTGGAACCAGGTGTAAGACGTGATGCTGACAATCGCCACCGCGAATACGATCGAGAACATCCAGGTGACGAGCAGATTAAATCGCGAGTAGGTGTACTGCAGTCGATAACTGCCCGCTAGGTAATTGGCCAGAAGAACGCCGCCGATTAAGAGCAACCAGCCCTCAAGGTGATCAAAAACATATTCCCCCACCTCTTCATGAGGCAAGCGCAAGGCGATGCCAAGAAATGCACCGACAAACAGACACGCCATATCCATCGTGGCGATCCAGGTAACTTGCGTTCTGACGTGTGAGCGACTGGGAGGCACGATGACTAATCTCCGACGCACGCCAAACGGCATGCGGGCATTGCTGCGATGATGTTGGCGTCATTAAGCATTACGCGTAATCTGAAAGGGCAGGCGAATCAGGACATTGGCAAGAACGTGTCACGGAACCATTTCCCGAGCGAACGTTTCGACTGAGAAACCACGGAGCCTTTGCGGCGGAACTTTTTGCCGCCATCTACGGCGTCATCTCCATAGTAGGAATAGCTATAACCATAGCTGTAGGCATTACTGTAATAGGCGTAGTTCGGGTACTGGTACGCGTAGTATAGACTGCTTATTTTGTGCATCTCAATACTGTTGAGCACCATCCCAATAACGTGTGCATCTTTGAGCACGTCAAGGGAGTAGCGCACCAGTGGTTTTGGTGTATGGTTCACACGGGCAACGTAAAGACAGACACCGACACCTTGGGTCGCCAGAATCACCGTGTCCGTCACGCGCAAGACAGGAGACGTATCCATGATGATAAAATCGTAATCATCCTGAACATCCGCCAGAAGGTTTGCAAGTCCCACGGCATCCAAAAGTTCGGGTGCGTTTTCAACGGCCGGTCCTGGTGGGGCAAGGTCAAGATAGTCGATACGGGTTTCGCGAATGATGGACTTCAGCTCTAGCTCACCGTGCAACACATTCGTTATCCCGGGCTCTTTTTCCAGACCAAGAGATCGATGCAACCGTCCGCGGCGTAAGTCGAAGTCCATGAGCAACACGCGCCGATTCATCTGGGCCATCATGATGGCCATATTCAGTGCGGTCAGGGTCTTTCCCTCGCGCGAATCGGCACTCGTAACAAACAGAACTTTTTCGTTGGCCTTGGCCATGGCCGACACCACACTGGTTCGCAGAGCCCGATAAGCCTCAACCGCGCCGATCGAGTGCTCCTCAGTCACAATCGGGCGAATCGACTTTTCCAGACCGCTGTGAATCCAGTAAGGAACGCCTCCCAGGAATGGCAAGCCGAGGGAGCGCTCAACGTCTTTAATGGACTGGATTTTATTATCCATAAACTGCAGCCCAATAGCGATGACGCCACCACTGCCGAGCCCGATACCCAGCGCAATTAAGAGTACTTGCGTCGCATCCGGCCAAACCGGTCGGCTTGTCGCGCTTGCCTTGTTCGCCTGGAAGCGCTCGATGTTCATTTCTTCCGTGATGCGTATATCCTGAAGTTTTTGCCAGAGTCCTTGGTAGGTTTCTTCATAACGCTGGACGCTGGCCTCTAGGCGCTTTAACTCGGCCTGCTTCTGCGCACGTGCCCAATTAACCGCCTGCCACTTGTACTCCGCAGCCTCCAAAGCCTCATCCAAGATCTTTAAAGAACGGTAGGTATCGAGCATGTTGCGGTATTGCATTTCGGCGGAAATTTTCAATTGCGTCTGGAGGCCAGAAATTTTCATGCGAAGCTGGATCATTCTGGGATGATCGTCCTTCAACACATCCTTGAGACTCGCTTCATCTGCGCGCGCTTTTAGAAGTTCGTAGCGATGCGAGACCCACCCAACGCCTTGTTCGGCTTTGGACTTATTGTTCCCAGCACCGAGTCCATCGATACTCGATTCACCATCTGCAGAAGTCCCTCCGCCATCACCATCATTGCCCCCCTGAAGCGGATTCAGAAAGGTGTCGACCCCGCTAGGTGCTAGCGTAAGCACCCCTTTGCGATCAACTTTAAAGCTACTCACTTGCTCGATGACCGCAGCGCTTTCATCTTTGAGCGTCGGAAATTGCACCTCCATCATCCACAGCGATGTACGTATGCCTCCCCGCTGACCGACAATTTCATCGATATATGAATTTTCTTGCTCGGCCTTTTGAGATACACGGCGGATGTCGTTGATACGCTCAAATTCAAACACCTCCTCCTCTGCTTCTCGAATTCGTTCTTCAATTTTTGCGAGTTCCGTAGTCAGCAGACCGTCGGACGACTGCGTCGATCGCACACGGTGCTCGTCCCAAATTGTAGCGTGCATACGAAAAATCTCATTCAGTAATGCAATGGCGTATTTCGGTGTCTCGGTCCTAACAGTCAATCGCAGAGATTTATTACTCAACTGCTTGATGTTGACATTTAGATTCATTTTGCGCTTGTCACCAATGCGCTCGCCCCAGACTGGCGTGAGGTTCTCAACGGCTAGACGTTGCGCCTGCCCAGTTTTTAGCAGATTAACATGTCGCGTGATCTCGGCCCATCCCGATTTTGGACCGACTTGCAAAGTATAATTAAGGGACGAGCGTAGTCCCGCCTGAGCCACGTACATTTTGGGCGTAAACTGCAAGAAGAGAACACCGCCCAGAAGGCTGTATAGGAAACAGACGGCGATGACCTGCCACCGAAAAAGAATCAGGCCCAGATACATTCTAAAATCAACAGGATTCGCCCCTGCAGTGGCACTTGATTCTGCCATAATATTCCAGTTTTTCGAAATCTACGGTTATCACCTCGTGCCCACGCGGATCCGCACAGAGGCCTTCTCAACCCATAAAGAAAGAGCGTCAAAAGACACAGGATCGCTTTAAGGCTCGAAAAGATTGCAGTTATTCAGAGCAAATTATAGCAGAATGGACATCTGCATTGCAAGACCCGACGCCAAAAGCAGGCCGGACGTACGAGCCGCCAATGGGACAACGTTTTTAGCGTCGACGGCATAGACGCCAGAACCAAAAACGCAGGCGCTGAACCCATGTCGGCTTACGCTGGCTTGCACGGTGCCCCTTCTGCATGTAATCTCGATTGGAAATGCCCAAATCTCACCTCATACTCACGACCGATTTCGTCAATCTCAAGAAGAACGCACCCAAAATGCAGCGCCGCGCCCCCCTAACTCAAGCTTTAAAGCATTTTCGCTATTACGTCATCGCTTCTCTAATGTGCATTCAGGGCAATGGCGCCGACATCGCCGATTCCGGCCGCGCTTCGGTTGTCAAAATCAGCGTCAGCACACAAGGCGGAAACTACAGCCAACCCTGGCAGGGCCAACGCGTATCCGGCGGATCGGGTTCGGGATTCATCATCAAGGGCAAACGGATTCTCACCAACGCACACCTCATTGCCGATGCTAAATTTATTCAGGTGCAACGCGAAGGCGATGCCGAACGCTATCGCGCCGAGGTCGCCTTCGTGGCGCATGATTGCGATTTGGCCATTCTGACGGTTGAATCGGATGCGTTTTTTGACGACACCCGCCCTCTGCCTCTCGCCAAAATTTTACCGGACCTCAACGACGACGTCACCGTACTCGGCTACCCACTCGGAGGCGACCGCCTTTCCATCACCAAAGGCATTGTCTCACGTGTCGATTTTTCAACCTATTCACACAGCAGCGTCGACCAACACCTCGCCCTCCAGGTCGACGCCGCCATCAATCCTGGAAATAGCGGCGGCCCCGTGCTGTACAACAAAGAGGTGGTCGGCGTCGCCTTTCAGGGCCTTTCGTGGGCAGAGAACATCGGCTATGCCATTCCGCTACCCGTCATCACGCGATTCCTGGATGACATCGACGACGGAACCTACCACGGCTACCCCGAACTTGGCGTCGTGTACCGCAACACGCATAACGCGGCCCTCCGCAAAGACCTCGACCTTTCAGACCTGCAAACGGGCGTGGCCCTGTCCTTTATCGACCCCTTCGGCGCTGCCCACAAACGACTCCTGCCTCGCGATGTCATTCTCGACATCAACGGTCACCGTGTGTCAAACGATGGTAGCATCAGACTCGACGGGAAACGGGTCATGTTCCCCGAAGTCACCGAACGCATGCAATGGGGCGATCTGGTATCGGTCAGAATCTGGCGCGAAGGGCGCGAGATCGCGATACCAATCCCGCTCGACCACCCAAAAGACCCATTTGTCTTTCGCAACCAGTACGATGTGCGACCCAACTACTTGATACGTGCAGGATTGGTATTTTCCCCATTGTCCGCCGAATTGCTACGCACGATGGATCGCAACGCTTCCAACCGCAACATCCAACAACTTCACTACACGTTCGAAAACGTCAAGCGCGATGCCCTTTACCGCGGCAGAACAGAATTCGTCGTTCTGATGGCACGTCTGCCACACAGCGTCAATACGTACGCCGAGAATTTCGTATACGGCATCGTCACCGAAGCCAACGGCCTACCCATAGCCGACCTCGCCGATCTCAAGCAAGCCGTCAGCCAATCAACAAACGCCTTTCACGTCATTCAATTTCAGAACATGGACGAGACACTGGTGCTGGATGCGGTTGCTGCCGACGCGGCAGACGAGCAAATCCGCAATACGTACGGCATTCAGGAAACGGAGCATATCACGCGTCGTCCGAAAAGCTCACAGGAGACAGGTACCCCAGATGAATAGTGCATGTCCCCGTTTTTCAACGTTCACAATGCTCACCCATATCCTGACCAACAGTCTGGCGCTGGCCTGCCTACTGAATATCACACCACGTGCATGCGCCGATGATGCGCGATTGGTCCGCGTCCTGGTCACCCAACAGGGCCACGACCCCATCTACCCATGGCGAACGAGACCTCCTGGCGTTCGCGCCGGTTACGGGTATCAAATCGACCAGAATCACGTCCTCACAACCGAACACCTAACGCGAAATCACACCCTTGTCGAAATCCAACGACCACGCACCGCGACCAAACAGACAGTGGAGGTGCTCAAGAGCGATCCCCGACTCGACTTGGCATTGCTCCGCCTACCCTTACTGCCAACGGCCAACCCGCTTCCACCAGCCGAAACGGCCGACCACGTCCAGCTCGGAAACGATCTTCAGATTTTACAAATGGACGACTCCCGAGACACAGAAACCGGCCCGTCCAGAGTGCAGCAAATCGGCGTCAACCGGCTTCCGGATGCCTCAACAAGCCTGCTGGTGTACAAACTGCTCTGTAACCTGAACGTCAACGGCGAAGGCGCCCCCGTCATGCAGGGCGAACGACTTGCGGGCATGATCATCGCATTCAACGCGAATTCCCGAATCGCCACCATGGTATCCGCGCCCTTTGTAAACCGATTTATCGAGGATGCCACCCACCCACCTTATCGAGGCCTCGCCTCCGCAGGCTTCAAATGGCAAGCGCTGATCGACCCCGTCAAGCGGCACTATCTCAACATCAAAAACGACAACGGCGTGCTCGTCCTCGGAGCCGTGCCGGCAACATCCGCAGGCCGTCTCCTTAAGAGCTCGGACACCATCCTGAAATGGGACGGCCACACGGTGGACAAGCTCGGCTTTTATCACGACCCCGCATACGGCCGCGTCGAATTCTCGCACTTAATCAAAGCATACCGCAATCCGGGCGACACCGTGCGCGCGACCATGGTTCGCGACGGTGCGGTCGCGGAGATCGAACTGACCTTGAACGGCGAACTCGATGACGCGGTCTTGGTACCTGAAAACATCGCCGGAGAGCGCGTCGAATATATTGTCGCTGGCGGCTTCATCCTGCGCGAACTTGACGCGGACTACCTACGCGCCCATGGCTCGAAATGGCGCGCCAAAGTAGACACACAGCTGCTTAATCACTACCTCGGCGGTATGGCCGAAATGCAGGCCCCCACCGATCGTGTCGTTTTCGTATCCGCCATGCTCGCAGACGAAATCAACGAAGGCTACGACAACCACCGTAACGATATTCTCACGGCCGTGAATGGGCGCCCAATCCGTAATATTGATGATGTCTTTCAGATCCTCAGCGACGACGGCCGAATTCATCGCCTTTCCTTTCGATCAGACGGCATCGACGTCGTCTTCGATCCCGAGCAATTGGACGAAGCGAACGCACGGATCGCACGGCAATACCGCGTCTCGGCGCTGTCCTACCGACGCCCCTGATCGCCCTGACGCCGCCTCACGTGCCGCTCGCAGCTAGCGCAAACGCATAGCGAATCGACATACGCGCCGGAATATGGAAAGGTGCTGGCTTTTAATTGGAAAGCGCAAGTGGAGACAGCATGAAGAAAATTGCAATTCTGGCGGGTGACGGCATCGGCCCCGAAGTGATGGCCGAGGCCATTAAAGTACTGGACAAAGTAAAAGCCAAGACCGGCATCGAACTCGATTACGAATCCGCCGATGTTGGAGGCGCAGCCATTGACAACCACGGCAGTGCTTTACCAGAAAGCACACTGCAGCTCTGCGAAAACAGCGACGCTGTTTTGTTTGGATCCGTCGGAGGCCCCAAATGGGAACATTTACCCCCAAACGAACAGCCCGAACGCGGCGCACTGCTCCCCCTCCGAAAGCACTTCAAACTGTTTTGCAACCTACGCCCAACGACGCTGTTCCCAGCGCTAGCCGATTTTTGTCCATTGCGCGCCGACACGGCAGCCCGTGGATTCGACATCCTGTGCGTTCGCGAGCTAACAGGCGGCATTTACTTTGGTGCGCCAAAAGGACGCGAAGGATCCGGGGCGCAGGAAAAAGCCTTTGATACCATGGTCTACCATCGCTGGGAGATTGAACGGATTGCACGAATGGCCTTTGATGCAGCACGTCTGCGCGGAAAACGCGTCACATCCGTCGACAAAGCCAACGTCCTCACGACGATGGTGCTGTGGCGCGAAGTCGTCGAAGGCATCGCCAAAGACTATCCCGATGTAGCGCTGGATCACATCTACGTAGACAACGCCACCATGCAATTGATCAAAGATCCTTCACGTTTCGATGTTCTCCTGTGTGGCAACATGTTCGGCGACATCATTTCCGATGAATGCGCGATGCTGACAGGATCCATCGGCCTGCTTGCCTCTGCAAGTATCAACGCGGAGAAATTCGGTTTGTACGAACCGGCAGGCGGCTCAGCACCCGACATTGCTGGCCAGGGCATCGCCAACCCCATCGCTCAGATCATGTCGGCCAGCATGATGCTGCGTTACAGTTTTGGCGCTGAAACTGAGGCCAACTTGATCAGCCAAGCCGTAAGCGACGTTCTTGATGCAGGAATTTTCACAGGCGACCTGACACAGGACAACAAGGCAGCCGTGGGTACGGCAGCCATGGGCGACGCAATCGCCGACCGCATCAAATAACGCGATAGAACCGTGCTGGTCGCCACGCCTGATGAGGAACGATATGCTAACCCTCGAAGAGGCAAATACCGAAACTCGTCTGGCCGACGTGGTTTCGTTGTTGACCGCTTATGCGGACATGCGTCAGCGCGACCCGGCACAACCCCTCGTCCGCGCCGACATTCAGGCGCTACCAGGTCCATACGCGCCACCACAAGGGGCACTCCTGCTCGCGCGGCAATCGACGCAGCCTGTCGGCTGCGTTGCCATACGCCCGCTGGACACCGACACATGCGAATTGAAGCGCCTTTACGTTACGCCTTCGGAACGTGGATCAAGTCTAGGCCAACGCCTCTGCATAGCCATCATGCGACACGCCCGACGAAATGGCTATGGTCGCATGCGACTCGATGTCGTTCCCGGCATGGATAGCGCCCGGCAGCTTTATGCAACACTCGGATTCGAACGCATCCCCCCTTACTGGGAAAACCCGAATCCCGGCACATGGTATTTCGAAATCAATCTCGCAACTTGGTGCGCGCAAGGCGCGGAGGACGAGCGCTACCTGAAACATGTCCACGCCGGGCTCGGCATCACTGAATTCCACATCATCAAACAGGCCCTCGCGGAAATCCCCGAGTCCACAACACTCTCCTCAATTGGGCCGGACATGTACGCCCGCCCACAACGACTGGCCGAACACGTGATCCCCCATTGGCAGGCCATGCTGGCCCACGCCCGTCGCGACGGCATTTCACTCCAGCTGGTATCGGCCTTTCGAAGCGTCGAATACCAAGCTGGACTCATCGCCCAGAAATGCCAGCAGGGACGGCGCCTCGAGGACGTCTTGACTGTCAACGCCGCACCGGGATACAGCGAACATCACAGCGGAAGGGCCGTCGACGTATCCTGCGAAGCCTGCGAGCCGCTATGCGAAACATTTGAAAACACCGCAACCTTTGCGTGGTTGCAGCGCGAAGCCGGAACACACGGCTTCCACTTGTCCTACGGGCGCAATACCCCCTCCGCGCTCGTCTACGAACCCTGGCACTGGGCATGGCAAGGCTCGGCGCAAGGGGCCGCTTGCGAGACGGTAGATTCGCCCGTATACTAACCGCCACCTGTGCCTGATTACACCGATTCCTCAATGGCGAAAACGACCCTCTCGGATCAGATCCTAGAGATCGCAAGAGAATCCATTTTCCTCCTCGAACGCAACGCTACCATCGTGCGCGCCAACAAGACGGCCGTTTCCTGGTAGATGTCTGGAATACCGCAGACTCGCGCCCACTCCCACGCATACCGTGGACAAACAGGCCGTGTAACTTTGTCACGCCACTCGCCATCCTAATCGCAAATCCTTCGTATGCAGAGATTTAGGAAATAGAAATTTGTCACGCAACACATGGCACGCTGTATGCCTGTAAGGTTGACCTGAACCAAACGATGAATAGGAAACATACAGAGGCTCAACAAGGAGGATTTGCCATGCCACGACGCAAAGAACCAGACTACGTTCCGAACCCGGACATGCTGGACAATACCAGCGACATTCTAGGCAGGGCCATGACGGCATCCCTGGATGACCCGTGGCAGCCGATGCGAACGATCAGATCATCTGTGGGCGCGCGCGAGCACAGTGAGTCCGACGAGGGCTATGATCGTGACGGCGACGACATATGGTAGTCACAACAGAGACAACGCCAGCCACGACAGGGGCAGCCAAAGACGAACTGAGAAAAAGCTATTCAATAGATTTCGATAAGATTGACGTGAGCGATGCAAAACGAGACGATTCGAAAGCATGACACATCGCAAACGATTGATTTTACTCGGAGCCGGCAACGCTAACTTACAGATCCTGCGCCGCTGGTGTGATTCGCCCATACCGCGGACAGACCTAACCGTCCTCAACGACACGGCCATCGTTCCCTATTCCGGAATGCTGCCTGGCGCTATCGCTGGACGTTATACGTCAGAAGACATTCACATCGATGTAGCTGCCTTGTGCAAGAAAGCACAGGCCACTTTTGTTCAAGCACGAGCCGAGCATCTGCCGGATGGCACGCAGTCCATAGAGACGGACACTGCAGGCACGCTGAACTACGATCTTCTATCCATAAACATTGGGTCGACAGCAGCAGCGCCACCCGAAGCCACAAACGACCTGCGCAGCGTTTCGCTAAAACCGTTACACGAGGTCGAGACCCGCATGAACGCGCTCGAGCAGCGCGTTCGCGCTCACAATGGCCTTTTTAAAATCGCAGTCATTGGCGGCGGAGCGACAGCCTTTGAAGTCTCGCTAGCCTTGGTATACCGTCTGCAATCCGCAGGTAATGCGCGCGTCTCACTCTGGACCTCAGGCGACGCACCCTTGCAGAATCAATCGAAGCGCCTCTCCCAAATCTGCACGCGCCTGCTCGAAAAACACGGTGTGCGGCTACACTCACGACAACGCGTATCCGGCATGGACGAAGCCGGACTGACGACCGACACCGGAGCCACAGAACCCGCAGATGCCATGATTTGGGCGACGCCGGCCAGACCAACGCCGTTCTCGTTTTGCGCAGGCCTTGCACCTGACGCCGATAGCTTCATTCCGGTTCATGACACCCTGCAAACCGTCGCATCGCCAACCGTGTTTGCGAGCGGCGATTGCGCAACACTGACCTCACACCCGAGGCTACCCAAAGCCGGCGTCTTCTCAGTACGCCAGGGGCCTGTCTTGTGGGACAACCTGTACGCCAGTCTTCACAACGAACCATTACGCCCTTATCGACCGCAACCGCTGTACCTGTTTCTTCTGAACACGTCGCACGACTCGGCCGTCATGCAATACGGTCGACTGGCATTTGAGGGCCGCTGGGCAATGCGCTGGAAAGACGCTATTGACCGTCGCTGGATGCATGGCCTGCGTGATGTGTATCTAGTATAGCGCGCCTAAGGTGGGCCAGCGAAGGCCAACATATTTCCGCATGGGTCTGTGAATTTGAACATGGCAAATTCGTCGCTATAGACCTTGAATCCAGAAGTCAACACGCCGTGCGCCGCCAAATGGTCCCGCATGCTTGTGATGCTTTCTGCCCCCAGAACAGGACAGATGCCGCAGGCATCGTGATCCGGATA
>JBLHHU010000108.1:0-10633 GCA_047615735.1 Kiritimatiellia bacterium
TGGACTCTGGGGTCCATACTTGCTGCATCCATTTAATCATGCCCTCACCATCTTCCGCTGCATCCGGCACGAACATTTGCAAGCTAGGGTTTTCGTGAAACTCTAACAGAACAAGGTGAACGCCTCCAACGACCTTTGTGATCAGTTTGTAGAGAGAATCCTTGTCATGTTCTGGGCTGTAGGTAACAAGCATCCAGGTACCCTCAAACCACTTGCCCCACCCTATGGCGTTGCTGTCAAGTAGCTCCACAAGAGCAATCTCTGCGTCCACAGAAACGGGCTTATGAAATAGTACGAAACGCCTCATTGAGTTAACTCTGGGTTGGTGGACAGCACTACTCCGGATGGCACTTGCTTGTGTGTTTCAATTGCTCCCGTTATGCCAGCAAGATTGTCGCCTGAAATCCCACGTTCAATCGCCATTTTCGTAAGTGCAAACTTTTCGGATCGAAGTGCGTCCGGGTTGGTTATGCAGAAATAGATATATGCCACAATGAACAATAAGAAGCACAAACATAGCATTGCGAACACACCGACGAGCATCCACTTTGGTGCGTCAAGCTTCACTGCAGCCAAAAGTGCACTGAACAGGATGCTCAACGTCCAACCAAGTGGTCGAACAACTGTTGATCTGCATGCATCTGACGACGCACTTTTTGTATGTGCGCCCGCTCGAATCCGTGATCTCGAAGCCTTCGTCCTGCGCGATTGCGCACTGAGCCACCAGTAGGATAATCGCTGTCGCTATGGAATATGTCTTCATTTCGCCCCTTCCCCGCCCTCTGACGGCCTGCTCGTAGTGGTTAATGCCCCGCTTGCGCCATGGCTTCTTGGCATGCCTTAATTCAGCGCACAGCCCCCAAGCATCGCCAGAAGAGCGGGACAAGCAAAGAAAATAACAATCATCGCAGGGATGCTGGCGAAGGCCCACTTGATCATGAGCGCCACCATGCTTCCAAACGGCATGTCGAAATCGACAACCCTAACCTCTTGCCCGCGAACGCGAGGCAATCTGTCTCCGTAAGTGCTACGTTTCGCGGAATTAGCGCCAGGCAGAACTTTAGATACTGGCGGCGGTGTCGCTGCGGTGACTTTAACCACGCCCTGACACTCTGGGCACTCAACTTCCATCCCCGCCGTGCTCGACTCGACGTCAAGGACCGCGCTACATCTTGGACACGTAAAGTCCATCGTTGCCCCCTTCCCCGCCCCTTCAGCGGAATTCTACTGTGCGGACGTTATCTCGCGCAGAATAACCTTGCTCAATGATTTTTTTCCGTCGTCTTTGACCACCCAGACAAGGGTAACGTCGCCAGTTACAATCGTCTTACCTTTTAGTTCTTCGAGATCAATGATCGCATCAATTTGCAACTTTGTACGCGAATCGGATATGGAGGGAAGAACTGCAGCCCACCCGGTTCGAGCCCGGTCGAGGTCAATGGCGCGAAGGTGAATCTCTACGTTCTCACGATTTTCGAAGCTCTCCGCGTTATGGTCCTGCTGGTACAATTAACGTGGCGTTGCACGAACCGATTCAGGCGTAAACTGGGTAACAGTTGTTCTCGTCGAAGATAATTGCCGCGCCTTCTTCTTTAGCGGATTTTACAATGGATATTGCGTCATTTGCAAGCTGCGTATCTGTAACCATAGCTGCTTCGATTATGCCGCGAAAGTCGCTCGGACTCATGCCGGTCACATCTGCCCCGATGCTAATGATGGTGTTATTGTTGGCTTCGATATGGGTCAAGGATTCGCTGCTGCTTCCCGATTTTGATGCAGCCAAATAGATGCCTAATCCGATCATAGCCATGACGATCGTTGTAAATAGAACTGGATGTTTTGCAAGCATGTCTATCTTTAGCCCTTTTCTCACCTTCAGTATATTCGCATCCATCTCTTCTTGGCTACCGAATATGAGTTTAACCAACACATCTTCCGAACGGGTCAAGGGACAGACCATCGGAACGTGTTTACCTTAATCTCTCTGGCAGTTTTCGCGTTCAAGCCTAGATTTTCGCCCCAAACTGAGTCGCCCCATTTCTCCGGGCAAGCACAGAACAGACAAGGGCAAAGAATATGGTAAAGACAAAGAACAAGAGAATCCACCCGCCTACAGCTGCCAGGCAGAGGATTGGTGGGCCCGGCTGGACTCGAACCAGCGACCTAGGGATTATGAGTCCCCAGCTCTGACCAACTGAGCTACGGGCCCGATGTGCCTGCTTTGACACGTGCTGGAATCAGCACGAACTTGATTGTCTAGCAGACTCGTGGCATAAGATCAACGCTTTACCCGTACATGGGTGGCATTCAAAGATGTTGGAAATCCGATTTCCGCTTGCCCCTTTTACCCGTTTTCAATGGATCGTGCGCCCATCATGAAATACCGCCCTAAACATATTGTCGAGTACGGTGCACTACGCACGTTCGCGTTTCTATTCGAAGTCCTCCCCAAACATGCTGCCTTACGTCTTGGCGAGGGCCTCGCGGCGATCGCGTTTTACGTATGTCGCTTCCGACGATCGGTAGCCGAAGACCGCATCCGCTCCGTTTTCGGCGATCGATACAACGCGACAGAAGTCACCCGAATCGCTTGGCGTTCCTGGCGAAACGTCGGCCTCAATGCTGTCGAAATGATTCGTGCGCGCCGCATGACTCGTGAAGCCGTTTTGGGCTATTATGATTCAGGTGACCTGCATGATAAATTTGCCGACGAGCTAAAAAAGGGAAAGGGTCTGGTCATTGCCGTTCCCCACACCGGGAACTGGGAGTTCTCCGCCCTCGTTGGGTACTATGCCGGCATTCCCGTTTTCAGTTTCGCCGCCACCCAACGAAACCCGCTCGTGAATCACTATATGAACGCCCTGCGCGAAGGTCCCGGCATTCCCACCATCCAGCGTGACTCAGGCTCCTTGCGCGACGTCATCCGACGGCTTCGCGGAAATCAGGCCCTCGCAATCCTGCCCGACGTCCGCATGCGAACGCCCGGCCTTCAAATCCCCTTCCTGGGCGGCACCGCCAACATTGGCCCCGGCATGGCAAGCTTTGCACGACAAACTGGCGCACCACTGATCTTGTGCTATCCGCGTCGCGAAAAACTCTGCGATTTGTCCGTCGAGCTACAGACAACCATCTACCCGGATACATCCCTATCAAAATCCGAGGATATCGAACGAATGACACGTGAGGTGCTTGCGCATGTTGACGCCCTCATCCGCGAAGCGCCTGAGCAATGGTTCTGGTTCAACAAACGCTGGATCCTGGATCCGCTGGATGCGGATGCATAGCAGGCTGCGGTTGTCCCCGGCACAAGATCAAGCGGAGCGGCAAACACCCAAACACCCCCCGCCCACAGGGCAAACGCATCTAATTTCATGTTGTGGTGACCGGCTCTGAAGTAGGGCCTTTTCTCGAGCGAGGAGCTTGCGACGAGAGGGGAAATGGCCCCTTGTGCGTGGCCTGGGTCAAAACAGTTCGCCCTCGCAGGCTCGGACAGAACAGGCCGTACTACCGGCACAATGCCACAAGAACAGTTTAGATGCGTCTGCCCTGCCTCCCACCCCACCTTGCAGGTTGACGGCCCGCGCCAGCTTCTGCTAGGTTTACTGCAGGTATTAAAAATATGAACACGTCTCACACAACGACATTTGAAAAGGCTACATCCCACCTGCCTTTAGTGAGCCTACTCCTGCCAAGCCTTAGCAAGGGCAGCGGGCGCTGTGTGTGAACGTTCCGTTTCACCGGATGACCTTCCCGCTGCCCGCCCCAACACCGGTTAGCGGGTTTTTTGTATCCAGTGACACACAAACAATTTCAGGAGAAACACAGCCATGTCCGATAAAATAGATATTTTTGATACCACACTGCGCGACGGCGAACAGGCCGCCGGCACACGTCTCGATTCACGCCAAAAGCTCGCCATCGCCCTGCAGTTGGAGCGATTGAACGTCGACATCATCGAGGCCGGCTTCCCCTGCTCTTCACCCAAGGATTTCGAAGCAGTAGAACTGCTCTCACAGGAAATATCAGGTCCGCGCATTTGCGCCCTGAGCCGTGCCGTGAAGGCCGACATCGAAGCCGCCGGCCGTGCCGTTGCAAAAGCCAAACGCTCGCGCATCCATACCGGAATCGGCGTTTCCGACATTCACATGACGGGCAAATTCGGCGACGACAAGTACGGCAAGACGATTGGCGAGAAGAAGGTCCGCATTATGGCCATGGCAGCGGACGCCGTTCGTTTTGCACGCGAATTCACTGACGACGTCGAGTTCTATGCCGAAGATTCAGGACGCGCCGATCCGGCCTTCCTGTTTGAGATGCTGGAATCCGTCATCGATGCGGGCGCGACCGTTCTCAATATCCCAGACACCACCGGTTACGCGATTCCCGAACTTTGGGGTCAACTGATTCACGACATCAAAACCAAGGTGCCCAATATCGACAAAGCCATCATCAGCGTACACTGTCACAACGACCTCGGTCTGGCCGTGGCCAATTCGCTAGCTGGCGTGCTCAACGGCGCCCGGCAAGTGGAAGGCACCATCAACGGCGTCGGCGAACGTGCCGGCAATGCGGCCCTCGAAGAGGTCGTCATGGCCATACGTACGCGACGTGATCACTTCAAGGTCGACACCGATATCAATGCGAAGGAGTTCTATGCAACCAGCCGTATGGTTGCCAACGCCTTCCGTATGTCGGTGCCGCCCAACAAGGCCATCATCGGCGGTAATGCTTTTTCACACAGCTCCGGCATTCATGTCGACGGCGTGCTTAAGCAGCGCGAGACCTATGAGATTATGGCGCCCGAAGATGTGGGCATGGACGAAACAAAGGTCGTGTTGACCGCACGCACAGGACGCCACGGCGTGAAACACCGACTTGAAAAACTCGGCTATCGCCTGTCCAAGGACGAACTGGAAAAGGTTTACCATCGTTTTCTGATTGTCGCCGACAAGAAGCAGGAAGTTTTCGACGACGACCTGCGCGCGATCATTACCGACGAGATTCATCCGGTTGAAGTTAGATTCGAACTGCTCTACTTGAATACGCTCAGTGGTAAAGGATCGATCCCGACGGCATCAGTACGACTCAAGGATGGCGACACCATTCGCGAAGAAGCCGCGACTGGCGACGGACCTGTCGACGCCACGTACCGCGCCATCGCGGCGGCGGCGAACATGTCCCCAAGCGTGTCTGATTACGAAATTCGCGCCGTGACGGCGGGCACCGAGGCTATGGGTGAAGTGTACCTGCGCATGACCGAAGGCGATATTTGCGTCAGCGCCCGCGGTGCATCGACCGACATTATCGAAGCCAGCGCCAATGCCTATGTCGACGGACTGAACAAGCTTGCGGCCGAAACGACCGAATAATGGGACCTGCCGCGAAAACGCCTGAACGATTGTCGTTTTTCAAGCGTGTCCTGCTCTGTACCGGGGTTCATGCCCTACTCATGTTTCCCGTGTTGCTATTGAGTGTCGTCAGCGGCCTTGGTCTGATCCCGGCGTCGCCGACGCTCAAGGCAACGGCAGATTTTTTAGGTTTATTGTGCTGGTATCCCATCAATTCCTTCATCAACGGCGACACCATGGGCCTGTTTTTCATGTTGTTACCATTGAATAGCTTTCTATACGGAATCCTTTTGGCGCTACCTCTACACCCCATGCTGCGCAAGACCCGCTAGCCCGGGCAGGCAGAACCTCGCGTATAAAGTGGGCCGGTTAAGTGTATCCGAGTAAGGGTGGCGGGTAAGAACGCGGAAAGCGAGGTCTGCGACTTCTTGACACTTTAATCAGACACTTAAGCCTACACTTCGCCGCAACACCTACTCGGATACCCTTAACCGTTTCCAGGCACCTGGTTCAAGAGACGGCACTCAGGATATTTGCAGACGCTCTCGAATAGACTCCAAATTGATACGTTTGCCCTGTCCCACTAGCCCTGCTACCTTGACGTCGTCGCCAAGTGCTTCTAAAGTCCTGCGCTTTTACCGTGTTATCGTCTGCACCAAAGGAGCTTCATCATGGCCAAAGCCAAAACCGCCATCACGCCAACACGTGTGGATGATTACCCTGAATGGTATCAACAGGTTATTCGCAACGCGGAACTTGCTGAATCCAGCCCAGTACGCGGCTGCATGGTTATCCGCCCATGGGGTTACGCTCTGTGGGAGAACATACGCGAAAAGCTCGACGTCATGTTCAAAGCCACCGGTCACGTCAACGCCTACTTCCCGCTCTTCATTCCTCTGAGCTTTCTTCAGAAGGAAGCCGACCACGTGGAAGGCTTCGCCAAAGAGTGCGCCGTTGTGACGCATCATCGCCTCGAAGCGGATGACGAGGGAAAATTGCAGCCTGCCGGCGAACTTGAAGAGCCCCTCGTCGTCCGGCCAACATCTGAAACAATCATTGGTGCCACCTACGCCAAATGGGTTCAAAGCTATCGTGACTTGCCCATTCTCATCAATCAATGGGCCAACGTGGTGCGCTGGGAAATGCGCACGCGTCTTTTTCTACGTACGGCGGAATTCCTCTGGCAGGAAGGCCACACGGTTCACGAAACACGCGACGAAGCCTGGGACGAAACCATCAAGATGCTCGAGGTCTACCGCACCTTTTCAGAGGACTTTATGGCCATGCCCGTGATCACCGGCGAAAAAACGGCCGGCGAACGTTTTCCTGGCGCCGACAACACATTCTCGATTGAAGCCATGATGCAGGACCGCAAAGCGCTGCAGGCCGGAACAAGCCATTTTCTTGGACAGAATTTCGCGAAATCGTCAGAGATCATATTTCAAGCACGCGATGGTGCGCGCGAGCACGCATGGACAACGTCCTGGGGCGTATCAACGCGTCTCATCGGCGGCATGATCATGACGCACGGCGACGACGACGGCATGCGCATGCCCCCTCGCCTCGCACCAAGCCATGTGGTCATTCTTCCGATCTATCGTAGCGACGACGAACGCGAGCCCGTGTTGGCCTACTGCCAGGAACTGGCCGAGGCCCTACGTCAGCAGAGCTATGACGGTGCACCGCTGCGCGTCGAATTGGATGACCGCGACATCAACGCTGGCGAAAAAGGCTGGAGTTGGATCAAGAAGGGAATTCCCGTCCGCGCCGAAGTCGGCCCCCGTGACATGAAAGAAAATGCCGTGTTCGTTGGGCGTCGTGACCGTAGTGCGCGCGAGAAATACAGCGCGCCGCGAGAAGACTTTATCAAAGACGTTGCATCCGTTCTCGAAGACATCCAGAATGGAATGCTCGAGGGCGCCCGGGCGCTTCTTAAAGATAATACGCACCAGATCGATGAATGGGACGCCTTCAAGGCATTCTTCACACCGGCCAGTTCTAAAAAGCCCGAAATTCACGGCGGTTTCGTTGAATCCGGCTGGTGTGGGAACGAAGCATGCGAAGCCAAGATTAACAAGGAGCTATCCGTGTCGATCCGTTGCATTCCGATAGAGAAACGCAGCGACGCAGAATCCTGCGTGATCTGTGGCGAAAAGGCCCAGCATCAAGTCATCTACGCCAAGGCCTACTAGGACCGATGGGTGTGTGGGTACGTGAGAAGAAACAGCCACTCATTGGCCCCGCGACTCCCATAGAGCTACAGCGCAACGCTCGTGACCCACTCAAAAACTCACCAACCCCTACTCGCTCCGCTCACCGTAATACTGCTGATACATGGCGGTGACGTCAGGTGTGCCACGCATCCGCTGCAGGAGATAGCGGCTCACCAGTCGAATCACCAACACGGCCCGCTTGCGCGCGCCTCCGCCGCCCCAACTGCGGTCTGACACGAGACAATCACCGAAGCAATACCCCACATCGCCATAGCGTTGCAGCCGGAGACTGATTTCGACGTCCTCCATCAGCGGAAAATCAGGCACCAAATTGGCCTTGATGGCAGGACCACGCTTAAAGAACTGAATTTGATCCCCAAAGCTGATGCCCATAACGGCTGCACGCAAATTGTTGGCCGCTTCGACTAACCGAAGGACAATTCGCGGCGAATCAAACACCGAGCCAATGGCTCCGCCGAGCGCATGTGGGTGATCCGCCAAGTAACTCAAAGCATCCGATGCTGCCGCGGGCGTAAGCCGTGTATCTGCATGCACAACAAGAACCACATCGCCTCGTGCAGCCAATGTCCCTGCAAGAATGTGAGCGCCTCGTCCATGCCCATCAGGATTGGCGATGACGCGTCCACCGGCCCGTGCTGCAATTCGTGCCGTCTCATCCTGCGAGCCACCGTCGACGACGATCGCTTCACAAACGCACGAGGCCTGCAGTGCCGACCGTAGACATGCCGCGATTTGCTCGGCCTCGTTGAGGACGGGAATAACCACCGATATGCTGCACGCCGGTGCGTCTGCCACCCCGAGTGCTTTTGAGCGAATTCGCGCCTTCACGGCCCGCACGGAAAACAACATCGTCATCAGCCACAGAATCAACGTGACCACAATAGTGCCGTTGCCAGACGATACGTAAAACGCGTTTGTGCAGGTTTCGCTCTGCCAGGCGATTGCAACCACAGCCATGCACCAAGCCGGCGATGCACTTCCTTTAATGCAAAGACATGCCAATGCCAGCGGCCAAACCAGAATGCCATAGTCGGGCGTCACGAAAGAGACAACGCCAACAACACAGATCAGTTCGTTACAGATGCGGCGCAGCAAACGGGATGGATTCTGGCCACGTTTGGCTGGAAGACAACGCACAGCAAGCAACAAGAGCAACCCGGCGACAACAATGCCGATCGAGGGACAAGCGCTCCAGCCATTCTGCCCCAGCGACGCTGTCGGAATGACAAAAAGCAACGCCCATCGATCACGCAACCCACTCAGACGCAGATGCGTGCTGCACAACACGGCGCACAACAGAATCAGCGCCAAAAAGAGCAGGTTCGATCCAAACGAAAATTGCGGGTAATCGACGCCAGAGGCTCCGTTGTAGGAATACCAGTTCCAAAAAATGACATTCTGAGAGGAACAGAAACCCGCACTCAAAAATGCGGTAGCAAGAAGGGTCAGGCGGCGCTCAAAAGGTGACCAACCGTTCGGAAAAGTTGATATTGCCACAAATGCCATTGGCATCAAATAGAGCAGAAGCAATCCCGCGCCGACGCCGCTGCATAGCGCGCAAATCAGAACAACATTGATGACATAAAGAAGAATCATATTGGCCTCGCGCAACGAACACCACGTTCATTCGACATACCGTACTTTCAATGACAGCGCGCTGAAGTGCGAGGAGAAAACCGGCGGAGCCCGCCGGGCTCCAGGAAAATCTTTTACCTCTGACTTTTCGCTGCGCACCGACCGAAGCTTTCCAAACCTGGAGCCCGGCGGGCTCCGCCGGCTTGCCCGCCGTAGCGCGGCGCTAGTGACGTTCATTCAGATTCCAGTCATAGTCGAGATAGCCAACATTGATGTCCTTCCCTGAAGAACGCATCGCAATTGCCGTCGCTTTATCGGCATGTGGAAGAATGAAGTCCGCTATCGACGCATGATCGCCTGTAACGAAGTCATCTTTGAACCACTTAAAGATACTGCTCACATTCAGGACCGTCTTTTGTCCTCCAAAGACGGATTTTTCGAACACGAGATTAACGTGTTTCGGGCTTCGAATGAACCGTTTCGCCGCGGCATCTAATTCATCATATACGGACACTTCCCGAAACGCGTGATTCCACAAATTTGGGCATCCGATACTGGCACAAACGATCGCGAAATGAATGCGCGGCTCGGTGTAGTCTTTACGCAAGATCTCGTGTTCAATCGCGTTCAAACTGTACGTTTTTGCGCCTGCCACCCAGATCTCCTGGTCCCACGGCTTTTTGATGTCCCGAATACTTTTGAGAGGATAATTGTTCAGGATGAGCTTTAGCGTGAATGCGTTGTAAGCATTGATCCAGTACGCCAATCGTCCGTCGCGACTGAGCGACTTAGGGTCCGTACGTTCGAGCACCTTCAGGTAGGCATCCAAGGGACCTACATTCGCCGACAGGGCTTTGTAGTTCACATAGCCTTCGTCATCCACATGGGCTTGCAAGACCCCATCTAGCAGCCCATGAAGCTCTTCGGGCGCTGCAATGCTTTGGGCGCCGAGCAACCATGCTGTGGCGAAAATGACGGCGATTCGATTGATACGCATTGTGCTCTCCTCTGAAGGTTATAGCGGTGCACAATCACAATACCATCGACTATGCACCCTTGCGCAAGGCCAGTCCGTCAGGAAAAGTCTTAATCAATAGCATCCCATATACGAAGGAAGAAATTTACCATTCACTACGCTTGAGACACGGAGGCACAGAGGTGACAAGGCCAAAGATAAGATTAACCACGGAGTTCGCAGAGGACGCGGAGGAGAGAAGAAATAGACAGACGGTTTCTCGTACCCGCTCCTCTGCGTCCTCCGTGAACTCCGTGGTTAATTTTCTTCTCTTCTTTCCTCTGTGCCTCCGTGTCTCAAGCATAGCGGATGGTGATTCTACCGCAATCGCTCAAAAAAGGGCGCTAAGTGTTGCGCGGTATGGCCTGTCGACGCACAGACTTTGGCAGGCGACCCTTGCACGACGATGCGCCCTCCTCCATCGCCGCCTTCCGGACCCATATCAATAATCCAATCGGCCT
>JBLHHU010000109.1:0-10621 GCA_047615735.1 Kiritimatiellia bacterium
AGGCAATCAATTACCCCGATGCTATCCTGCCGCGTATTGGCGCGTCGATCACCCGCTATGGTACCGCGGTGGTTCGCCAGTTCGAACAGCTGGATGTGTATACCCCCAACACCGCGGCAGGGATCGGAAATTCTCGCGATAAATTACGCAGCCTGCAAATTCTCTCAAAGCACGATATCGGCATTCCCTACACCTCTTACGCACGTGACAAGAAAGACATTCTTCCTGCGATGGAGCGCGTAGGCGGTGCCCCCCTTATCATAAAGCTGTTGGAGGGTA
Organism: Kiritimatiellia bacterium; assembly: GCA_047615735.1. Taxonomy (GTDB): domain Bacteria; phylum Verrucomicrobiota; class Kiritimatiellia; order UBA8416; family JAIOPI01; genus JAPKCZ01. Next base: position 280 of record JBLHHU010000109.1, read on the forward strand.
CGCAGGGCGTGGGGGTGATCCTCGCGGATAAAATGGAAATTGCCCAAGCCATTATTGAGACCCTGCACAGTGCCGAACAGAATGTGTTGTTGCAGAAGTTTGTTGCGGAGAGCAAAGGCAAGGATGTACGGGCTTTTGTCATTGGCGACCGAGTCGTGGCGGCCATTCGTCGCGTGGCCCAGGGACAGGAGTTTCGCAGCAATGTGCACCGGGGAGGCGTGGCTGAAGCGATTGAAATCGACCCGGCCTATGCTGAAGCCGCGGTGCGGGCGGCCCAGATTCTCGGCCTGCGCGTGGCGGGGGTCGATATGCTCGAGGGCAAAGACGGGCCGCAGATTATGGAAGTCAATTCTTCCCCCGGACTGGAAGGCATCGAAGCAGCTACTGGGCTCGACATCGCCGGCGCGATTGTTGATTTCATTGCTGACCAGGTGAAGTTCCCCGACATTGACATTCGCCAGCGCCTCACCGTGAGTCGCGGCTATGGGGTCGCCGACATCACCATTCCTGATGGGTCAACGTTCATCGGCCAAACGATTGAGCAAACCGCGTTACGCGAAAAGGATGTAATCGTGTTGACCTTGAAGCGTGGGAATTCTGTTATTTCCAATCCCAAGGGCACACGCGTGCTCGAGGCGGATGACACCCTGTTGTGTTATGGCCAGGTTGAAACCATGAAGGATTTGATTCCCGACAAGCCTCCGCGGCGGCGCAAATTGAAACCCCTTCCTGAAACCCCTGTGACGGAAGGAAGCACAGATGCCTGAACGTTCGAAGTTACCCGTTGAGCAGTGGGGTGATCTGAATGTCTCGGCCGGTTGTCGGAAACGTATCCGCCTCCAAGCGGGTGAGAGTTACACAGGCGTTACCGCGCAGCTGCCGCTGATGATTTGGCGAGCGAAGGAGCCTGGCCCTGTTGTGGGGATCACCGCGGCGGTACACGGAAACGAAATCAACGGAACCGGAACGATTCGCCGCATCATACAGGACTCGCCTTTTTACTTGAAATCCGGGGCCCTGGTCCTGGTGCCTGTCGTCAACCTGTTCGGTTTTGAGCGACACAGCCGCTACATGCCCGATCGTCGGGATTTGAACCGCGGTTTCCCTGGCAGCGCGCAAGGCAGCCTAACCGCGCGTTTGGCGAACCTGATCCAGACGGATGTCGTGGCGCGATGTGACTTCCTGATCGACCTACATACTGCGGCAGTACGCCGAACCAATTTTCCCAACGTGCGGGGGGACCTGTCTGATCCCGGAGTAAAGCGTCTGGCAAACGTCTTCGGTTGTGAAATCATCGTTGATGGACAGGGCCCAGACGGGTCGCTGCGACGCGAGGCCTGTCGGGCGGGCTGCCCCACCATTGTTCTTGAAGCCGGTGAAGTATCCAAGGTGGAACCGCTGTATCAGGACACGGCGCTGCGTGGGATCCAGAATGTATTGATCGATTTAGGAATGGTTGAAGGAACCCTTGAGCAGGCCCCCCATACTGTGGTGATTGAATCGACGAAATGGGTGCGCGCCGGTAACGGCGGCTTTCTGGAGTTCCACGTCGCCCCGGGCGAGACCGTCACAAAAGACCAGCCGCTGGCCACCAATACTGGACTGTTGGGCCAAGAACACGAGGTGTTGAATGCGCCCGCAGAGGGTATTGTGCTTGGCATGACCACCATGCCCGCAGTCGCTCCGGGGGATCCGGTCCTGCATATCGGGTTCACCGGCACGCGACGTGAGCAGCGTGATTTGGATACGAGCGTAAACAATTTGGATGTGGGTTCGCTCGAAGAGCAAGTGCGGGAGCACTTGGCCACCAATATGATGATCAACCCGATGGAAGAGGAGGAGGCCCGATGAACGTTTTAAAGCTTCGGAACGGTGGCTCACGTGAGTGATCCTGTCGTCATCGGTTGGCGCGAGACGGTTGAACTACCGGAATGGGGAATCGAGCTTAAGGCCAAGGCAGATACCGGGGCTCGAAGCTCGGCCATTGACTGCTCAGAACTCGAAGAACTTCCTGGAGACCGAGTCCGCTTTACATTGCGGCTAAGTCGCAATAAGGAAAGCTTCAGGCAACTGGAAGCGCCGATCGCGCACCGCAAGGTTGTGCGCAGCAGCACGGGAGAAGGGCAGGAGCGTCTGTTTGTCGAAACCACCTTGGTGATGATGGGCCGCTCCAAACGCATTCGTATCAGTCTGGTTTGCCGCAAACGTATGATCCACCGCATGCTGCTGGGGCGGGAAGCACTGGCGGGCGATTTTCTGGTCGACTGCAACGCCAGTCATTGGGTGTAAATGTCCGCCATGAATGATGTCAGCGAACAGCTTGAATCCTGGGAACAGGTCAAAGCCCTGATTGCATCGGGCGATACGGGAAACTTGGAATCCTTTCTCGATGGTCTATCTGTGGGCGAGCGGGCCCTTGCCCTCGATCGATTGGATGATGAAGAGCAGCACGCCCTTCTGGCTTTGCTCGGTGCCGAACAGGCCTCCGACCTGATCGCAGATCTGTCCTTGGTGCAGGCCGTGGATGTGTTGGAGCACATGGATGTGCAGCAGGCGGCGGACATCGTCGACGAACTGCCTTTTGATACCCAGGCCGACCTGCTGCAGGAGCTGGAGGACGATCAGGCCGCAGCCATTCTTGACGTCATGCCAAGCGAGGATGCCGAGCAGGTACGGGCCCTGTTGGCCTACGACGATGATGTCGCCGGCGGTTTGATGCACATTGAGCTGCTACGGTTCAAAGAAACGCAGAATGTCCAAGAGGTGGTCGATAACCTGCGCGCGCATGCAGAAGATTATTCCGATCTGGATGTGCAATACGGTTACGTCATCGATGACCAAGAGCGCCTGGTGGGCGTGCTGCGTATGCGTGATCTCTTGCTGGCACCTCTGGATCGAGCCCTGTCCAAGCTGATGCTGCGCGATCCCGTTTCCGTAGATCATCTATGTTCACTACATGAAATGCGGGCGCTGTTCGATGAGCGCAAGTATTTGGGTTTACCGGTTGTTGATGACGACCTACGCCTGCGTGGGGTGGTGTTGCGGAGCGCGGTGATGGAAGCCACCGGCGACGAAGCCACCGAAGACTTTTTGAAAGTCAGCGGTCTGCAAGGCCGTGAAGAAATTCGATCCATGCCTTTGCGGCTCCGTTCGCGTAGAAGGTTGTCTTGGTTAAGTATCAACATCGTCCTGAATGTCGCTGCCGCCAGTGTCATCGCCCTTTTTCATGAGACCCTGGTTCAGGTCATTGCGTTGGCGGTGTTCCTGCCCATTATTTCGGATATGAGCGGCTGCAGCGGTAACCAGTCTGTGGCGGTGAGCATTCGCGAGCTGACACTGGGCTTGGTGCGCCCGCGCGATATTATGCGCGTGTTGGTCAAAGAGGCTGCCGTGGGGCTCGTGAATGGATTGGTGCTCGGACTTCTGATTGCTTCGGTGGCTTGGCTGTGGCAGGGAAACCCCTGGCTCGGATTGGTGGTCGGCGTGGCCCTGATGCTGAATACGCTGTTGGCCGTGTGCCTCGGCGGATCGATTCCGTTGATACTCAAGCGTTACAACATGGATCCGGCTCTGGCTTCGGGCCCCATCCTGACCACGGTGACCGACATGTGCGGATTCTTCTTTGTGTTGGGTTTGGCGACACTGATGCTGAATTACTTGGTGTGAGTACGCGTTGCAGTAAAGCGAAACCGACAATTGCGTCGCTCCGGCTTGCATTACTATCGATTGATGACGCGTTCAAATTTGCTCGGCCCTGCCATGGTCGCTAAATTTACGAAACGTTCCTTTCACGAAAACGCAACGGCAAGGACAGCGCGCAGCTCTTGCGCATGGTGCCCTTCTGCCCAAACCAAATTGCAGCACGTTCAGCGCGCAACCGGGAGAAGACGTTTCGGGAGTGTTTTCAGATCTTCGAGGATCAGGTACAGGCAGGGAACCAGCAGCAGAATGATGGCGGTAGAAAAGACAATGCCGAATCCGAGCGAAATCGCCATGGGGATCAGGTATTGCGCCTGAAGTGACTTTTCAAGAATGATGGGGGTCAGGCCGCCGAATGTCGTCAGGGTGGTCAGAATAATAGGACGAAAACGGCGCAGCCCTGCGTCATGAATGGCGTCATGGGCGGAGCATTCCCGACGCCGCCGGTTGGCATAATCCACCATGATCAGCGAGTCATTGACGACGACGCCGGACAATGCAATGACCCCCATGAGGCTGATGAGGGAAAGGTCGTAGCCCAGCAGAATGTGTCCAATAACCGCCCCGACGATACCAAACGGAATCGCACTGAGAACAATCAGGGGTTGCAGATAGCTGCTGAATGCGATCGCTAACAAGGTGTAGATGATGGCGATGGCAAACGCAAACCCGACCCAGAGCGACGCGGTGGCCTCGCGCATTTCAGCGTTACTGCCTTCAAATGTCCAGGTCAAGCCGGGGTAGTTGGCGCGGAGCTCGGGCAGCGTTTCGGTGTTCAAGGCCGTGATGACCTGGGTGATTGCCCGTTTCGGCTCTACATCCATAGATACATTCACAATGCGGCGACCATCGCGACGACTGATGCTTGAGAAGGCCTCGCCGCGATGGATTTGAACGACATCGTGCAGGGGCACTTCGGCGCCGTCCGGGGTGCGCAGCACCAGTTCTTCCAGATGACGGATATCCTTACGCTCAGATTTCGGGAGCTTGACGCGAACCTCAACTTCGTTGACGCCGCGCAGCAGCCGCAACGCGAGTTCACCATAAAACGCACCACGCAATTGTTGGCCGACATATTCGGGTGTCAGGCCGAGCGCTCGGCCCTCCGGCAGAAGTGTGAAATCCAGTTGCGACTTGCCCTTGTTGAAGCGGTCACTGATGTCACGCGTGTTCGAAAACGCTTCCGCGCGTTGGACCAGGGCTATCGTGGCCTTTTCCAGGACGTCGATATTATTATGACTCAAGTCGATGCTGATATCCTGGCGATAGCCGCCGGGACCGGATTCGGTTTCAAAGCTGATCTGGGACACACCGGGCAGATCGCCGATCTGGTCGCGCCACAGGGCAATGACCTGAGCCGCATTCAGTTCGGCTTGGTCCGGGGGCCGCATGACGATTTCCACATCCACAAAGCGGGCACCACCACGGACGTTGGTTTTTACGCCTTCGGCGGTCGTCTCCAGACCGTGTTCCTCGAACATGCGAAGGGTTGCGCTCGTGACCGTGTTCGCAATGCGTGCGGCCTGCTCGGGCGTCGTGCCCACCGGGAGGCGGATGCCCGCTTCAATCTCGTCAGCCGCCACTTCGGGCATCAGGATCATGCCCATATGTGCGCTGGTGGCGTAAGTGCCTGCGATTACAAAAAGCGCTAGCGATGCGGCCATGGTCACGTAACGGTGGTGCAGCGCTTTCTCTAGAAGCCAGCGGTAGCGCGTGTTGATGAGATGACTGAATCCGCGAGAAAAGCGTTGCTGTCCACTATGAAGCTTGCGGCCGAACCGCGTACGCGGTTCAGTCTGTCGTAAGTGTGCGAGATGTGCGGGTAGAATGTAGAGGGCTTCCAGCAACGAGACAGAAAGCACGATGATCACGATAATGGGTAGGGGGCCCCAGAACTTTCCGGTTTCGCCGGGAATGAACATGAGCGGGACAAAGGCCACGATGTTCGTGAGGATGCTAAAGATCACCGGGCCGGCGACCTCGCGCGTGCCATGGATTGCGGCTTTGAGCGGGGACATACCCCTTTGGCGGCATTCATGCACATTCTCGCCTACCACAATCGCGTCATCCACCACAATGCCGAGTACAATCAGGAAGCCGAAGAGTGAAATCATGTTGATGCTGACATCAAATGCCGGCAGCAGAAGGATGCCACCGAAAAATGAAATAACCATGCCCATCATGACCCAGAACGCTAACCGGATCTCTAGGAAAAGAGATAAAATGACGAGCACGATAAGCATCGCCAGCACGCCATTTTCCAGCACGAGACCGACACGCTGACGAAACTCCTCTGCGTCGTTGCCATCAATACGCCAGGTGACCCCGGGCGGCAATTGACCTTCAAACGCTTCCATTTCTTCGGCGGCGGCTTCGGCAATGTCGCCGGGTGATTGGTCGCCGACGCGATAAAGATTAAGTTCGATAGAGGGCTTTTGATTGAATTGCGAGGGAAAGCCTGCTTCCTCGAAACCGTCGTAAATGTTGGCGATGTCGGACAGTTGCAGTGAGCGCCCATCGGCCCCGGTGATGATGTCAATTCGGGCAAACTCATCGGCCCGTTGTTTGCGCTCTTTCATCCGTAAGAGAATTTCGCCCGCACTGGTCTCGACGGAGCCCGCGGCGGTGTCTTCGCTGGACGTGCCAATGATGTGCGCCACATCGGCAAGCGTCAGTCCGTACTCGCGAAGCGTCGCGCCCGGGATCTCAACATGTGTGACGTAATCGGGCGCGCGCCCTAGCTCGACCTGCGTAATGTTGGGATTTGCCTGAAGTTGGTCACGCAAGCGTTCGCCCAAGGTGCGAAGCACCCGTCGATTCACGTCGCCATACAAGACGAGCTCGAGGACTTCCCGTTGCTGTGACCGAAGTCGGACCTCGGGTTGCTCAATGTCCTCTGGGAATGTGCGGATACGCGAGACAGCCTGGTCGACATCTTGATAGGTTTTTATGCGGTCAGCGCCGCCGGCAATCTCAATCGAAACCGAACCACGCCCCTCGCGCGCTTCCGAGGTGATCTCGCGAATGCCTTCGATGCCGCGCACCGCTTCTTCAATGGGGAGCAGGATGCCCTGTTCCACTTCGGCGGGCGCCGCACCGGGGTATCCAACGGCAATTTCGACCACGTCTAAAAGAAACTCGGGAAAAACTTCTTTTTGCGACGTCAGTGAACACCATAAACCGCCGCCCAGCAGAATCACCATCAGGAGGTTTGCCGCAACGGGGTTGCGTACCATCCAAGCGATGGCTCCCGCGTTGTGCACCACCGTGTCGTCACGTTTGCTCATAGGGAATCGTCTCTGGTGGCGTCAACACACTTCAATCCAATCCCCGGGGCGGCCGTGGCCAGGGTGGTGGTCACGATGGCGTCCCCATCCGCGAGTCCTGCGTTGATGTACGCATACTGCGCGTCTTCAAAGGCGATCTCAACCACTCGGATCTCGAGCGTCTCATCGACAAAGAGCCATACGGTGTTGCCTTCGCGCAGCCATTGTCGATCAAGACGGACCACGTTGGCAATCTCGCGACCTTCAATTTGAACTTCGACGACGGTGTTAAGTACCAGCGGTGGCGCGTCGCCGTTCCGGCTGAGCGGGTCATCAACGGCAACCAGAACACGTGCTAGGCGGGTATGCTGGTCGACGGTGCCAATCACCGTTTCGAGATGTCCTTCGCGGTAGACGCCGGACGCCCAGGCGGTGCGGTGGCGCACGCGGACCCGTGCGCCTAGTTGGCCTCCCTGTGGCAGCGTGAGCCGGTCCAGATCGGAGAGTGGAAGGCTGGTCACGACGCGATACGTTTCAACGCCGACCAGGTGGGCCAGTGCATCGCCGGGCGAGACCTGGGAGCCGATATTGACATTTCGGGAGAGAATCTGCGCATCAAATGGCGCTTCCACGTTCGTGCGCGCCAACGCCAGGCGTGCTTGTTTGAGTGCGGCCTTCGCGGATGCGACCGCCGCTTGCGCGGATGCAATTTGCGGCTCTCGCAGAACCAGGGCTCGGTTGCCTGCACCGATCTCTTGGTCAAGCAGCGCGAATTCTTTTTCGGCAACGATGCGCCGGCCTTGTTCAATCTGAAGCAGTGCTTCTGCGCTGCGCACATCGCTTTCGCGCATGACGAGTGTATTCTCAAAATCAGCCGGATCAATCGTCAGCACTCGCTGGCCAGCTCGGACGAACCCGCCGGGTGTCATTTCCGGAGCAAGGCTGATCACTTGGCCGGATACGCGTGGACTGAGCACGATCTTTCGTTCGGCGTCGACGGTACCCAGGACCGCCATGACCGGCCGATAGGTACCGTTGGAGACAACAAGCGTTTCGACCAGAGCGGCGCTCTTTCGAGTCGCGCTGACACGTTGTGCGGTGGGTTCGGTGTTCTGGATTAGAATAATCAAGCCAGCCGCAATGGCCCCTATCATTCCGCAGGCCAAGAGCGTGAGATATATGTGTCTACGGAGCGTTGGGCGTTTTGGTGGGGTCGAGTCAGCCATGATCGGGCGCGTCCTCTTCAGGTTCGGTGGTATCGCGCTCCCGGGGGGTGGTCATGCTTCCCGCCAGTGCGCGATAAAGGGCGATACGAAATTTGATAAGTTCCAGTTGCGCAGAGGACTGCTCTCGTTGAAGGCGTTGATGTCCCGACAATGCGGCGAGCACGGCCAGGTAATCGGTCACGCCGTTGGCGTATTGAACGTGCAACTGCTCATACGTTTGCTGTGCCAGAGTCAGTTGCCGTTCAATGCTCTGTACGCGGGCGTGCTGTTGGCGTTCATTGAGGAGCGCATTCTCTACTTCCTCGAAGGCGGTTAATACCTGTTGTCGGTATTCCGCCAGGTGTTCTGCGCGCTCGGCTTCGCCACGTTGTACGTTGGCGGCGAGGCGTCCGCCTGTTAAGAGTGGCGCGGCAAGTTCCGTCGCCAGCGTGTTCAGCCAAGTGCTGAAGAGATCGGCGGGACGTTCTGCCAGTGTCCGCAGTGAGGCACTAAACTGAATACGCGGGTAGCGCTCGCTGATCGCTGTGGCCAGTTCGCGATCCGCGGCCCGCAGGCGGAAATGGGCCCGCTGCACATCGGGTCGCCGTCCCACCAGTGTCGCGGGCAAGCCTGTGTCCGGCAGTGGCGGCAGGGCCGGAAGGCCCGCTGCCGGTTCGTCGACCACGGCTCGGGGTAGACGCCCTTGCAACACGGCGATTTGATGGCGCGCAAGCGTAATGCGAGCATCGATCACGATCGCCTGCTCGCGCGTGGCTTCGAGTAATTGCCGTTGGCGCAGCACATCTGCACTGCGGATCAGACCGGCCGCGAAGCGGGCGTCGAGCAACGCCAGCACCTTTTCGTTCGTCTCGACTTGCGTTTTGAGCAGGTTTGCCTGCGTACGTGCTTCACACAAATCGTACCAAGCGGTTGTCAGTTCCGCGGACAGACTTAAGGCTGACGTCTGGTAATCTGCCAGAGAGGCATCGGCAAGAAGTTGTTGCGCCTCACGCTTCGATTTAATGTTTCCCCATAGATCAAGTTCATAGCCAGCGGCCAACCCAAGATGGACGCGACGCTCGCTTCTGTCGTCGCTGAACGTCGCGCCAGCCTCCGCATCGAGTGAAGGATAAATGTCGGCGCGTTCACGCCGGGCAAGGGCACGTGCGGTCTGCAGACGTTCCCAAGCCGCGAGTAACGTGAAATTGCTGTCGAGTGCGCGCTCAATGCAGGCATTTAGTGCCGCGTCGTTAAAGGCCGTCCACCAATGTGACGTGATGGCCGCTGATCCGGTCTGTGTAAAGGCATCGGGAGCATCGAGGGGTGCGTGCACGGGGGCGTGGGCATTTTCTCGCAATGCACACCCCGTCATGGCCAGGATGACGACACCTGTGCCGACACCATTCAACCCCCGCTTTCGGCGGGATTTAGCTCTGCAAAATTGGCGATGCACGTTAAGGCGGATGTCCTTTGTTTCGGTTTGCCCTACTATGACGCATCTTCGGTAGGGCTCGCAACCTTACATGGCGTGTTTCAGCGACAAAGAATGGCTCCGTGCTGGGGGTAGGCTTGTTTTGGAGATTCCCCGCGCTGAATTCCGGGGTGCCAACCGCAAAATGAGTTCTTCCGGCCGTGTGTTTAGGGAAGGCTCTGGTGCGGGGGCTTGGTGGGCCGGACCACGGCCTCGCCATAGTATGCATTGTTGTTCTCTTTGCGCTTATGCTAGTCTGCGCTCCCTTATAGGTTGCGCTCGGATCGTGGTTTCTGAACCGGGGTTTGGCTCGAATACCATTTACATGCACACAAAGATCATTAGATAGACATCATGCTAGGCAGTATTTTCCTTATCATTTTCTTGTTGGCCGCCAACGCGTTCTTCGTTGCCGCCGAGTTCGCGCTCGTGAAGCTCAAGCGGTTCCGCATTGATGCGCTGGCTGAGGAGGGCGGTAAATCTGCGCTTCTGACGCAACGGATTCAAAAGAACCTCGAGTCGTACCTCGCGGCATGTCAGCTTGGCATCACCATGGCGTCACTGGCCCTCGGTTGGGTGGGCGAACCCACGGTCGCGTCCATGCTGCAACCCTTTTTGCACGCGCTGGGCTTGTCAGAGGCGGTGATTCATACGGTTGCCTTCCTCACAGGGTTCATCATCTTCTCCTCGCTACATATTGT